>JANOGO010000042.1:0-5622 GCA_031406045.1 Pseudomonadota bacterium | reverse complement strand
CTAGCAGCGGAAATCGGCGATTTCGTGTTGCGCCGTGCGGACGACATCATCGCCTATCAACTCGCGGTGGTCGTCGATGACGCCGCGCAAGGCGTTACGGAAGTTATTCGCGGCGCTGATTTGTTGGCGTCGACACCGCGGCAAATTTTTTTGCAGCGCTTGCTCGGCTATCCGACGCCGCGCTATGGGCATCTGCCGGTTGCAACTAATCGTGCCGGCGAAAAATTGTCCAAGCAAACCTTGGCGCAAGCTGTCGATGCAAATAATTCAAGCGCATTGCTGTTTGATGCGCTCGCTTTTCTCGGTCAATCTCCCCCGAGCGAACTAAAGCAATCGAGCCAGGAGCCGCTCTGGGATTGGGCCTTCAGGTATTGGTCACTGGCGAAAGTGCCCGCGGCACGCACAATTCACGTCAACGACAATCCGCCGGCCATGGGGTAAATGTTATAATTATTTGTTAAATCAGGGAAAAATAATCATTCGCATGAGCGCAAATCAACCTCATCGCATCGTGATTGTCGGCGGCGGCGCCGGTGGTCTCGAGCTCGCCACTAAAATCGGCGACGCGCTCGGCAAACGCAAACAAGCAGAAATTACGCTGGTCGACAAAAGCCCTACCCACGTTTGGAAACCGCTGCTGCATCAAATCGCCGCGGGCACCAGCGGCATGCTGGAACACGAGTTGGAATATCTCGCGCAAGCTCATTGGCATCATTTTCGTTTTTTGCTGGGCGAGATGACGAGCCTTAATCGCGCGGAAAAACAGATTCAACTCGCGCCGATTTTTGACGATCGTGGCTTAGAAATTAGTGCCGGCCGCAGCTTGCAATACGACACGCTGGTGTTGTGCGTGGGCAGCCTCGCCAACGATTTCGGCACACCCGGCGCGAAGGAACACGCCATCGCGCTGGAAACCCATTACGACGCAGCGAAATTTCATCGGCGCTTGATCAACGCGTTCATCCGCGCCCATTCGCGCTCGCCGCTGATTTCGCACAAGCTCGACATCGCGATCATAGGCGCCGGCGCCACCGGCGTTGAGCTCGCTGCGGAATTGCACTACACCACGCGCCAACTCGCGGCTTACGGCTTGGATCAAGTGATGCCTGACCGCGACGTTCGCCTGACGCTTATCGAAGCGGCGCCGCGCGTGCTGCCTGCGTTGCCGGAACGCCTGTCGGAAGCGGCGATGAAGCAACTGGATAAACTCAATGTGCAGGTATTGACCGGCGATCCGGTGGTGAAAGTCAGCGTTGATGCTGTCGATACCAAGGGCGGAAAACGTGTTCCCGCCGATTTAGTGGTGTGGGCGGCGGGCATTAAAGCGCCGGATTTTCTCGCGAGTATCGACGGCCTCGAGACGACACGCAATAACCAGGTGATCGTCAAGCAAACTTTACAAACGACCCGGGACGATAATATTTTCGCTTTCGGCGATTGCGCCGCGTGCCCATGGCCGGAAAAATCCGGTAACGTTCCGCCGCGCGCCCAAGCGGCGCACCAGCAAGCGACATTAATGGCCGCGAACTTGAAACGGCGCATCAATGGCCAAGCGCTGAAGGATTATCGTTACCGCGACTTCGGCTCGTTAGTGTCGCTCGGTGAATACAGCACCGTCGGCAACCTGATGGGCAGCCTCAGCGGCGGGAGTATACTCATTGATGGATTATTCGCGCGCTTGATGTATGTGTCGCTTTATAAGCTGCATTTGCTGGCGTTGCATGGATTCGGCAAAACCGTGCTCGATACCATCGGGCGCTTGATCGCACGGCGTACGCAACCGCAAATAAAGCTGCATTAACACTATGACCACCCTCGTCGTCGTTCGAAAAAATAACACCGCCGTGATCGCCGGCGATTCGCTGACGACCTTCGGCGGGACGCGCCTGACGCCCGATTACGATCGCGCCTGGGAAAAAATTGTGAAGCATGGCGACACCTATTTTGGCCTGGCCGGCAGCGCGGCGCATCAGATGGTGATGGAAAGTTTGCTCAAGCGCACGCCGGGGCTGTCGTTTAACGGCCGAGTAGAAATTTTCGAAAGTTTCCGCAAAATCCATCCGGTGTTGAAAGACGAGCATTACCTCAATCCAAAAGAAGAAGAAGACGATCCCTACGAGTCTAGCCAACTGATGGCGCTGATCGCCAATCACAGCGGAATTTTCGCGGTATATTCGATGCGCGAAGTGTTTGAGCACCAAAAATTCTGGGCGATCGGCACCGGCCGCGACTATGCGCTCGGCGCGATGTATACCGCGTTCGACCAAAACTTAAGCGCGGAAGAAATCGCCACCATCGGCGTTCGCGCCGGCTGCGAGTTCGATACGTCGTCGCAACTGCCGATGACGCTGCATTCGGTCAAACTTGCCTGAGCACGCGGCTGCGCGCGATGCGGTGCGCATCGACAAATGGCTTTGGGCGGCGCGTTTTTTTAAGACGCGCTCCCTCGCTACCGATGCCGTCGACGGGGGAAAAATCAAACTCAACGGCGAACGTCCCAAGCCGGCCAAAGCAGTCAAGATCGGCGATCGATTGGAGGTGCGCAGTGGGCCGTTCACATTTTCGATTGCTGTGCTTGGCCTCAGCGATAAACGCGGCCCGGCGACGACGGCCGCAAAGCTTTATGCCGAATCCGAAGAAAGCCAAGCGGCACGCCGAGTATTGGCCGATCAATTGCGCGCCGACGCGGTCGCCATGCCCTTTTTGCGCGGCCGCCCGACGAAAAAAGCGCGGCGCGATATTATTCGATTTAACGACGACGTTAGCGACAATTGACAGCCGCGCCACCGCCTGACACCATCTTGCCAATTATTCAAATTCGATTCATCGCTCGGGAGATTCTTTGACACTTTATGCGCGTTTAATGACCTATAGCCTGATCTCCGGCATCGTATTGACCGTGCCGATTTGGCCGCCGATGCTGACCGTGATGACCGGCCAGATGAAACACACGCGGCGCTATTTTCGAACCATCCGCAAAGGCTTCACCCATTTGCACGCGCTGATCAAAATGCGCGCGATCCATCGCTATTTTTCCGGCGAAGGCAATAAACCGCAACAGCAAGCCGCGCAAAACATCGGTGGATTTTGCAATCGCTGCGGTCAATGCTGCCTGGAGCGCCGCTGTATGTTTTTAGAAAAGCAAAGCGACGCGGAATATTTATGCGGCATCTACGGCACCTGGTTGCGCGCGCACACCCATTGCGGCGCCTATCCGATCAACCAAACCGATATCGACCTCTATAATTGCCCGACTTACTTCGTCATTCAGCCGGAAATTCCGCTTCGCCGATCCGGCAACATCGGCTAATTACACTTATCGTTTGAAATAGCTTTTCATCAGTTAAAAAAACATAAAAAAATGAAGTACGACGACTAAACGACCGCCCAAATATTAGGCAAAAGTGTCGGATATTTTTACACTTCGTCGAAAACTTTTCGCAGTGATTTTTGTAAGTAATTAATTGTTAAATAATAAATAGTTATGGGCACGATTTTTGCGTTTGAGTCCGTAGGCACGTCGTACGCCTAAACAAAAATTATCGTTACTCGGATATCAAGGAGAATCAAGTGAACACTTACTCGAAGTGGATTTCTGCGTTTGCCCTTACGGCAATCGCGGGTGTTGCAGCCGCTGCACCCATTACCGCAACCACCGTTTCCTCGCTTTGGCATGATTCAACCGGCCAAGCGGGCGCAAACATTGTCGAAAACGTTAGCTTTGGCCGCGGCAATGCCGGTGATGTCGGTGACGGTGAAGGTTTTAACCAAGCCCGTTGGGGCCGCCCGTTTGCTTCGGCAACCGGCGGACGCAGCGGCCTTGGATTTAAATCCAATGCCCCGGTCGCCGGAATTGTGTTGGAAACACCTTTCGACCTCGGCACATTGCGCCACTATAACTGGACCATCGCCGGCGGATCGTTCGGCACCGGTAGTCAGTTGGATATCGGCGTTACTTTGGATGTCGACGGTAGTCCGCAAGGCCCGTATTCGTTTACATCGGCACTAGCCGTTGACGAAACGCCAAATAATTCTAATCCCTGTCCGTATCCGTCGCCGCCCAATTTGTGCGCCGACAAAATCAGCTTTACGAATGTCGGTACCGCCGATGTATTTACCATCAACGGGATCGAATATACGTTGCAAATCCTGGGCTTCGGTAGTGCCCCCAACAACTTGGCCGATTCGTTCATCAGCCAAGAAGGCGGGATCAGCGACGCGCAACTTTGGGCCGTTATCACCGCGGTTAACCCGCCTGATCCGGTTCCTGAGCCGGCACCGCTTGCATTGCTCGCATTGGGTTTGATTGGTTTAGGCTGGTCGAAGCGCCGTAACAGCTAATATAGTCAGTTAGTTTGTAATGACGGCAAAGGCGCTTCGGCGCCTTTGCTTTTTTTACGTCGCGACATCAGCAACACGCCGGCCACGCTCGATATCCACGGTCATTAACACAATTAATCCCAACACGAACGAAGAGCCGCTGATCAATATCGCGAGGCGGTGATTACCGCCGGAGAGCCAGGTGGCGAGGCCGTAAGTCAACGGGCCGATCACGGCAGAAAATTTGGTCGCCACACCCCACAAGCCATAAAACTCCGCGCGCCGCTCGACCGGTGAGAACATTCCCACCATCGCGCGACCGGCCGATTGGCTCGCGCCCATGCACAATCCGGCGAGGTTAGCGGCCGCCCAAAACATCGGTGCTCCATCGCTGAAGTAGGCGAGCAGCGTCATCACGATCCAACCGATCAGGGTGATCCCCAGCGTGGCGCGATGGCCGATGCGGTCTTGCAAATAACCAAACGCGAACGCTCCGATCGCGGCAGTAATATTGACCAACATAACTAACTGTAACGTTTGCTGCGTCGCGAAATGCATGACCTGCTCGGCGTAGATCGCCGCCAGCGCGATGACGGTGGAAATGCCCGCCTGATAACAAGCGCCGCAGACCAGAAAACGCGCAAAGTCGGGAAACGCGCGCAGGCCGCGCAGCGACGTTAAGAATTGCCGTAACGATGCACGAAGCGTGGTCGATTTCTGCGCGGTAACAACGCCGCGCTCGCGCAAAAACAAAAAAGTCGGGATGCTTGCCAGCGCGAACAATAGCGCCGTCAGCAGCATCGTTACCGGGACAAATTGCGCAGCACCTTGCCCTGCTGCCTGCGCCCATTGCACATAGGCAAGCGCGACTGCCAAGCTGGTCAAGCCACCCAAATAACCAAAACTCCAACCCCAACCGGACACTTTGCCGAGTGCTTCGAGGCGCGCCAATTCCGGCAAAAACGCGCCATTGATATTCTCGCCGGTGCCGTAGAAAAAATTCGACAGCACGATCAATAACATCGCCAGCGCAACGTCGCCGGGGCCGGCCCAATACAGCGCTGCGGTAAACACAACGCAGCCGACGGTCGTCAAGAACAGCAGCTCTTTCTTGTTCGCACGGGCGTCGGCATAGGCGCCGATCGCCGGCGCGGTGATGATGATGAACAGATAGGAAATTGATAGCGCAACCGTCCAAGCCAATGTCGCCCACGCTTCGCCTTTTGCAATCACACCGACGAAATAGGCGTTGAATAATGCCGTGATAACTACGGTGGTGTAACCGGAATTGGCGAAATCGTA
>JANOGO010000020.1:0-14531 GCA_031406045.1 Pseudomonadota bacterium | reverse complement strand
TGGATCAAGCAAAGCGGATCCACCGTGGCGAACATCGTTCGCCGATTTTTTTCGCCCATGGTGGATCCGCTGCGCTTGATCCACCCTACCTTTGAAGGTCGGTTCATGGAAAGGAGCGTTTTTGCGACGAAGCAATCTCGGTTTTGATCGCCGCGAAATACGAGATTGCTTCGTCGCAAAAACGTTTATCCCAAAGCGCAGCGTGGGACTCCTTTCCATGAACCCCATGCCAGTCATTGCGAGCGAACGCGAAGCAATCTCGCGCGCAGCGCGCTCTAGCGTCGTCAAATCGAGATCGCCACGTCGCCCTTCGGGCTCCTCGCGATGACAAGATTGGACGTTTGCTATCGCACTTGGTCGTACTAGGCCGCAGACCTTCAAGCGACTGTTCTCCAACAATATCCCGTTCATGGTCCGTGAGCAGTATCGGCCACGCCGATACAGGCAGCTCGCAATGACAAGTTTTGAGGTTAACGAATTGCTTAATGGTTTTGCGTTTAACGAAACTTTTTGCGCATTGCCATCACAACAAACTCCCGACCCAACGCTCAATACGCCAAATACGCCACCGCATAACCACCCAAGCGAATTTGCTTTGCATCGCCTAGCAATTTCCCCGCGCGGCGAAATGTTTTCGCATTGGTCGTCGCGAAAATAAAACTATCTTCGTCGAGCATGCCGATGGTTGCATCGCTCGGAATACCGGATAGGTCGATCAATTGCTCGTCGGCTGTTAAGTTGGCGATCAACACTGTGCTGCCGGATTTCTCATGCCATCCCAAACACGCAGCCTTGCTGACATCGGAACAGATCATCGACAACATCGTATTGCCGGATGCGCAATTCAGCGCGCTCATGGTGTGGAACACCGGATAAACCGCAACCGCTTCGAGGTCGTCGAAGAACGGCTGGGTGTGCTCCGCTTCGCGGTAAATCATGCCCAGCGGGCCCGTTGGCGCGCCCATGCTGATGCTGCTGACGCCGGCGCGCGCGAGGGTGGCGACATAGCCGAGCGTCCAAGCGGCGGAAAATAAACCGCGCTGACGCGGATCCATTTTCGCCAGACAGATGCGTAAATTATTCGGATTATCCGAGTAGGTTGCACCATGGGGATTGTCGCGCGCGCCGATGCCGCTCGGGCCCACACGATGCGGCATACCGCCGGAAAATGCTTTCGCCGTTTCGATTTGATAAGGCAATGCCTCCAGCGTTTCCATCACCGAGCGATCGTCGGCTGCATGCACGATTGGGCTGGTGGTGTTGGTGATGAAGTCGAGCAAGCTTACCGGCGGGCGCTTGCGATTGAGTTCGGTGAAAAACGAGAACATGCCGCCACCGATTTTTGCTTTCGGGAACGCGGCGCGCGCTGCTTGATATAGCGCTTCAAGATCCGGCGCGGGCGGATAGGCGCCGCCGGGCAACACGGATTTCAGATGGCCGACCGGACAAACGGCGACGGCCGACGGTTTCAAGCCGGCCATGCCGACATACTCGGCGACGCGCTCCAGCTCGCCGGCAAAATCATCTAAACTTTGCACGACGATTTCCAGTGCAACATCGGCGCCGATCTTTTCGCTGACGCGGCGATATTTAGAAAGCTCGGTGACGCCGTGCTGTTGGCGCGGATCGAAAAAGCACACCAGAAAATTCGGCGCGAGCATTTTAATCAGCTCGGTTTGCGACAGCGCGTGATCCAATTCTTCCGCCGGCATACCCAAGCCGATCGGCGGGATAATTCGATCGCTCGCCGTGCCGACTTTTATTGCCACAGCACCACTCTTGGTAACCTTCACGGCTTTCGGCAACGTACCGGAAAAACTCAGCGTGACCGCCTGCCGGAATTCCTGACCCGCCGGCAATACATAAGGCCAGGGCCGCGCGAGCGGGCGCACGTAGGTTTTGAACGAGGCGTCGGTCCAGTTGCGATGATCTTCCATCTCAAACGCATCGCCTTCCATCACGCATCGCGCCCAAACACCCGGCAGCACTTCGTGCGACAGCGCGCGAATATTTCGATACGGGCAATCGGGATTGATGTGCTCAGGAAAATTACTGTTGGTGATGCTGCCATCGACATGCTCGACTTTCACCGCCTGACCGACAACGCCTTGTAACGGATGCAAAACCACAAAGCCGGTGCGATTGGTCAGAAAATCGCGTCGCGGTTTTGCGGTCGCACGAAACGCCAGACTGCCATTGCTTTTGCCTTCAATCGTCGCGTCGTAATCGATCTGCTGACCGAGGCGCGTGCACTGCGCGCGATAGGAAACCGAGAAACTATCTTTACGTTGATCGATGCGTAAATTGCTCAGCGTCGCCGGATAGGTTCCCCAATTTTCATCGCGAACCAAGTAGGCAATCGCGCGCAATACTTCTACGCCATTCAAGCGAATGTAGCGCAAATTACCGTTATCGAATTCTGCCGACATCGGCCCGGCGGACAAGATTTGTCCGATCACGTCGGGTTGTTCTGCGCCGGTCAACTTAACGGCGTGGGATGGCGTGGTCATGACCATGTTAGTGCTCCGTGGCTAAATTACTTTTTCCGTAGTGGGGTCAATCAAAATTGCGCGATTCATATCAATGCTCAGTTCCAAGCGCTCGCCGGCGCGCTGCACGTCGTGGGCTTCGAGTTCCGCGACGACCGCCACGCCGCCCAACTTAAATTCGGCGAAGGTGCGCGAGCCGGTCGGCTGAACCAACTCCACTTGCACATCGGCAGTCGCCAAACCGTCACGCGCGATGCCGCGCCGGCTCATGTGTTCCGGGCGGATCCCGAGGATGAAATTTTTTCCTGCGATGCTTTGAGCGGCGCCGAAGCGTGGCTGCGGCAGCGGTAAAGTCAGGCCGCCCGCTAACGTGAGCGCGCCTCGATCGTTCGTTACGGTCGCCGGAATAAAATTCATCGACGGCGAGCCGAGAAAACCGGCGACGTATTTTGTCGCCGGCCGCTCGAATAATTCCAGCGGCGCGCCCTGCTGCTCAATTTTTCCTTCGCGCATCAACACGATTCGATCAGCCAATGTCATCGCTTCGATTTGATCGTGTGTGACGTAGATCATGGTCTTGCCGAGTTCTTGGTGCAAGCGCTTAATCTCGCCGCGCATTTCGTCGCGCAATTGCGCATCCAAATTAGATAAGGGCTCATCGAATAAATACAAGCGCGCATTGCGCACCACGGCGCGGCCGATCGCGACGCGCTGTAACTGGCCGCCTGAAAGTTGACGTGGATAGCGCTTCAGCAAATGATCGATCGCCAGCATTTCTGCGGCGCGCTTTACCTTAGCATCGACTTCGCTCGCGGACGTTTTTCGCACACGCAAACCGAACGCGATGTTGTCGTAGACCGTCATGTAAGGATAAAGCGCATAGTTTTGAAACACCATCGCGATGTCACGATCCTTCGGCTGCACGTGATTGACGGTTTGACCGGCGATTTCGATGGTGCCTTGATCCGCCTCTTCGAGCCCGGCGATAGTCCGTAGCAAGGTGCTTTTGCCGCAGCCGGATTGGCCGACGAGCACGGTAAATTCTCCTGCAGGAATCTCTAAATCGATACCTTTTACGACGTGGTTATCGCCGTAGTATTTATGCAGCCCGGTTATTTTTAGGTCGGCCATTCTAGGTGCGTGAAGGGTGAAAAGTGAAAGGTGAAAAACAATCGGCCTGGGAGCCTCTTCCCGCTTGAATCACAGGCATAACCACGCCAGAAGCCGCACCAAGACTGGCTTCCAGCATGCCTATCCCAAAAACATCTAACCGCAAAATTATCACCGCCTCACCCTTCACTTTTCACTCTTCACCATTCACTAAATTAACCCTTCACTGCGCCCAGCGAAATACCGCGCACCAAATAGCGCTGCATGAATACGACGGCAATGAATACCGGCAGTGTGCCGAGTACCGACATCGCCGCAATCTTGGTCCAGAAATTCGACTGTCCGCCGAAGTAATGCGTGACTTGAACCGTATAAGTGGTGACCTCCGTGCGCGTGAGTACGAGCGCGAACAAAAATTCGTTCCATGCGAATACGAAGGTAAAAATAGCGGTCGCAAATAAGCCGGCGCGGCACATTGGGAACACGACTTTCCAAATCACTTGCCAGCGTGTGCAGCCGTCGATCAACGCCGATTCTTCCAACGATTTCGGAATATCTTGAATATAGCCGCGCATCATCCAAATAACGTAGGGCAAATTGAACGCCGTGTAGAGCAATATCATGCCGATGTAAGTATCGACCCAACCGAAATAAACATACAGCAAGAAAATCGGAAACACGACGGCGATCGGCGGCACCATGCGCTGCGAAATAATCCAATTGGAAAGATGGTCGCCGCCGGTTTTGTAACGTGCCAAGCTATAGGCGCAAATCGTGCCGAGCAGCATCGCCAAGACTGTCGACGCGCTCGCGATGACCAAGCTATTCCAAACCGTGATCGCGTCGCCATCTTTGAACAACACGGCGTAGTTATTGAATTGCAAACTCGCAGGCCACCACACCGGCGGGTAGGAATAGATCTCGTCGGCGGTCTTAAACGAAATCATGAACAGCCAATAAATCGGAAACAGGAAAAACAGCGTGATCGCGCTTGCGGCGGCGAAGCGCAATGTTTGCCGTAGCGTTTGCCGCCCCTTAGTTTTCATCGCGACAATTCCACGCGGCGCAGCGCCCACATCAGCACGGCGCTGAGTAAAACGATAATCAATAATGCTACGGCAGCCGTGTAGCTAGTTTCGAATTGGCGGAAACCTTGCACGTAAGTGAACATCGAAATCGTTTCCGTCATCGTGCCCGGCCCGCCTTGCGTAAGCGCCCAGACGATATCGAACAAGCGAAATAAATCCAGCGCGCGAATCAACAACGCGATCGCCATCACCGGCCAAATCGCCGGCAACACAATTTTGCGAAAAGTCCGCCAATAACCGGCACCATCGATCGCCGCCGCTTCGAGTTGCGATTTATCGACATTGGCCAGCGCGGCAAGCAGCAGCAAAAACATGAATGGCGTCCACTGCCAAATTTCTGCGACGAGAATCGCCGGATAAACCAGATTCGGATTGAAGGTCCACAACAACGCCATCTCTTTGCCGGCGATCCATCCGATAATTTGATTGATCGGTCCGAAGCGATTGTCGAGCATCAAGGACCACGTTGCGCCGGCGACAATCGGCGAAATCACGACCGGCAACACCAGCAATGCGATAAAAATTTGCCGCCCTGGCAGCTTGTCCAAAAACAATTGCGCCATCGCGAGGCCAAGAATTAGCTCAATCGGTAATGCGATCAACAGAAAAATTATCGTGTGGCCGAGCGCTTGCCACATGCGCTTATCCTTGGCGAGGTAAGCATAGTTTTGCAGCCCGACGAAATCGGTGTTGTTCTCCGTCATCGTGATGCCTTGAAAGCTCACCATTATGAGATAGAGCAACGGGAACACGCCGACCAATAACATCAGAAAAATCGATGGCGCGACCAGTAACTGTTTAAAGTTGCGATCGACGAAACTACTTTTGTGTTGCGAAATTAAATTCAAGTTACTCTCTAAATTTTCGAAGGCTGATTGGACAATTTACCTCTTGCCCCTCACCCGAGCCCTCTCCCCGTATGCGGGGCGAGGGGACTAAATTCCCTCTCCCGCGTGCGGGAGAGGGTTGGGGTGAGGTGAAGCTTGAAATTAACCAATGTAATTATTCAATCAAATAAAGGACTATGATTCCCAAACCACTAAACAAGAACGCCGGTCGAACCGGCGCTCTTCCTACATCCGATGCTACAAAAATTTACTTCGGATACGCGCCGCCCTTAGCAGCCCAAGCGTTGTAAACCGCCTTTTGCTTTTCAACGCCGATTTTGGCAGTCGTTTCATCCCACGATTTGGCAACATCGTCCATAATGGCTTTCGGATCGTCGCCGGCCCACAAACGGCTGATACCTTGACGCAACGCTTCTTCGTATTTATCCGTTTGAATCAAAGAAAGATCGAGCAAACCGGTTTTCGAACCCGCTTGCAGCGCGGCCAAATACTCTTTCGCATCGGGCCACTTGGCCAAGTATTCTTTGCTGGTGAAGTGCGAATCGCGGAATGGGTCGCGTAACGCATACGGCAACTGCACGCGTTGCATCGACGTTTCTTCACTGTTCAGCCATTGGATGAACAGGTACGCGAGTTCTTTTTTCTTGCTCGACGAAGCGACCGACAGCGCAAAGCCTGCGGCTAATTCCGGATGACCTCCGGGTGGCAATGCATAACCGACCTTACCGGCCACGGTCGATTTCGGCACCCAATCCAAGGCTTTTTCGTCGGCCAGATAACCTGCCGCGAAACGGCCATAGGGTGGCCAAGAAATCGTCATCGCGCTTTGCCCTTTCACGAACGTCGCAAGATTTTCGACGAAGCCGAATTTCTCGACGCCCGGCGGCATGAATTTATTTTCAGCACGCCATTCGGTCAAAACTTTGACGCCCATGGCATTGTTGACTTGCGCTTTCATGTTGGCATCGAAGAACTTGCCGCCTTCGTTGCGGAAGCGCTCTTGGAACATGAAGTTGCCATAGCCCGGCTCGCGGAATTGCGATGCACCGTAGATGCCTTTATCCTTCAACGTGTCGGTGAAAAATTGCCCGATGTCGCTGAATTGTTTCCAGGTTTTTGGCGGCGCCAAGTCGTAGCCGAGTTTCGCTTTGAACGCTTTTTGCAACGCCGGGTCGGCGAACAAATCTTTACGGTAATACATGACGAAAACGTCGCCGTCATCCGGGAAACCGTAGATCTTGCCGTTCACTTTCATTTGGTTATCGCGATAAGTCGGGGCAATCTTTTGTAACTCGTCGCGGAATTGGTATTTGTCGACCATCGCATCGAGCTGCTCCAGCGCACCGGCTTGAACCAGATCGGGCATCCACGCCGGGATCACGTTCAGTGCATCATAGGCGCCGGTACCCGCGCGATACTCCTGCATGATCTTGGTGAACATGTCGGCAGTCGAGACTTCAACCACACTGACCTTACACGACGTGAGCTTTTCCCACAGCGGGCCGGAATAGTTTTTCGGATCGAGCGATTGCAAACCGGCTTCCCAAACGATGGTAATCGTCTGGCCGTTGCACATTTTCTTTGCCGCGTCGACCGCGCGCTGCGCAGCGCTTTGAGCGCTCGCCACGCCGCTGGACAGCGCCAGTGCGATCGCCGCCGGCAACGCAAATTTTTGCCATTTTGATACAGGTTTCATGGGTAATTCCTCCTCGTAGTTTCATTTTCTTTGGTCCGCGAGCGCGAACGCCAGTTGCACAACGATTGTAGCCCAGACAATCGGGCTTTGGTAGCGTGCGGCACGCTAACTGATTGGCAAACTGGTGAAATTGCGAGTATTTTTAAGGGTATGCTGCCAGAACCCGTTCTCTGCTTACCTTTCAGCAATGGCCCCTTGAAGATCGGCACCAGAAGCGCGTCTTGGAGCATTGAAATTATTATTAAAATTACTGCAATACCCCTTGACTTGGATTAGGTTTACGCGCTTAATAGCGCCGTTGGTCGAACTCAAGCTTCTAAATCTGCGGTATCCCCCTTATTTCGTACTTGAACTTCCAGCACGGAGGGCGCAAGCCTTGTATGATTTTTTTAGGATTTAGGATACGAAATATGGCAACAGGTACGGTTAAATGGTTTAACGACGCTAAAGGTTTTGGCTTTATCACCCCTGACGGTGGTGGCGACGATCTTTTCGCACACTTCACCGCGATTCAGTCGGCAGGCTTTAAGACTCTCAAAGAGAATCAAAAAGTCTCCTTCGACGTGACGACGGGACCCAAAGGTAAACAAGCTTCGAACATTCAAGTCGTTCAGGCTTAAACCCCTCTGATTGAAAAAACCCCGGCTTGTCCGGGGTTTTTTTTCGTCCATAGTTTGCCCGCGATGCCCACCGCCATTGTCATTGCGAGCAAACGCGAAGCAATCTCGCGCGCGCGTAACCGAGGTTCAAAATACGAGATCGCCGCGTTGCCCTTTGGGCGCCTCGCGATGACAAACCTAATTTAAGCCAACGACCCATGAACCAACAAAAGCTCCAACAAGCCATCCAATTCGCCATTGATCACGAAACCGATTGGCCGCGCTACACCGGCGCGGGATGGGGCATCCATCACCTCGATCCAGCGCCGTGGAATCGCCTGCTCGGCCCGGTCTATCCGCGCGGCCCGGTGTCCGGCACGATCATCATTGGTGGCAAAACCCTAGCGTCATGGGGCGAACCCGAGCGCGCCGATCTGACGTTCAGCATCGCGAAAACCTACTTGGCGTTGTTAGCCGGTATCGCCTTCGACCACGTATTATTGCCGGACGTAGACGAGCCCGTGGGCGCGCAAGTTAAAGGCATCGGCTTCGACAGCGGACAGAACGCCCAAATAACCTGGGCGCACTTGCTGCAACAAACCAGCGAATGGGAAGGCGACTGCTTTGGCGTGCCCGACCAAGTCGATCGCTACCGCACGCTGCAATTCCAAGGTATCACCGCCGCCGGAAAAAAAGGCGATCCGCGCCCGTTGCAAACGCCCGGCATGTTTTGGGAATACAACGACGTTCGCATCAACCAACTCTCGCTCGCGTTACTGCATTTGTTTCGCCGCCCATTACCGGAAGTCTTTCGCGAACACATCATGCGTCCGATCGGCGCTAGCGACAATTGGCGATGGGAAGGATATGACAACGCGTGGATCGAACTCGACGACAAGCGCGTGCAATCGGTTCCCGGCGGCACCCATTGGGGCGGAGGCGTTAGCATTGGCAGCCTCGATCAAGCGCGCGTCGGCGAATTGCTGCTGAACAATGGATTCGCCAACGGCGAACAAGTGATTTCATCGGAATGGATCAAGCGCATGCGAACGCCCTGCCCCATCGCGCCGTTCTACGGATATTTAATCTGGCTCAACACCGAGCAACGGGTATTCCCCAGCGTTCCCGCATCAAGCTATTTCGCCATCGGCGCCGGCAGTTCGTTCATGTGGATCGAACCGGACAATCGCATGGTCGTGGTCGTGCGCTGGATCAACGCTACGCATGCAGACGAGTTCTTCCGACGCGTATTAAACGCCATCGATTCGTAGGGTGCATTCATGCAACAAGCGGTTCGATCGGTGCGTGAATGCACCCTACATTAACCGTCCCCGGCTTGACTGTGCTTCACTGTGCACACAGGCTTGCACAACAAGCATAGATTGGGCTGTACCTTAGCCCAACCTACGCTTGCTATTTTTCGCCGCATCGCGCAAGATAAATTTTCATTTCGCGTTTTGGAGACTGCTTTTTTTCAGGAGCGTTTATGTTTGAGCGCATTAAAATCGACCCCCAAGTCTGCGGTGGGCGGCCTACTATTCGCGGATTGCGGATTACCGTTGACTTTGTGCTTAAGCTAGTGGGCGACGGGTACCACGCCGAGGATATTGTCCAACTTTATCCCGAGCTGGAGATCGACGATGTATACGCTGCCGCGAAATATGGCGCTTGGTTAGCGAGCGAGCGTACATCACTGCTGGCGTGAAGCTTCTTGCCGATGTTCACATCTCTCCTGTTACCGTTGCTTTTTTAAACAAGCTTGGCTACGACACTATTCGTGTAAACGAAGCGTTAATGGCTGCGGCAGCCGACTGGCAAATCGTTGAGTATGCGTTTGCAAACGAACGCGCAGTGTTAACTCAAGATCTCGATTTTTCGGCGCAGATGGCGTTGAGCGGCCGTCGCAAGCCTTCTATTCTCACGCTACGGTTAGTATCTTCCCGAGTCGAACACGTGAACGCTCTACTGGAAAAGGCATTGCCCGCAGTCGCACAAGACGTGGAAAACGGCTGTCTTATCACGATCGAAGACCAAGGAATTCGCTCCCGGTCTTTGCCCTTGGCTTGAAAGTCATGTGTTAATAAAACAGAGAGCCGCATGGATGCTTGCTCTCAGGCCATCGCGATAGTGCGAATCAAGAAACCGTCTTCAAACCATTAGATTTAATCACCACCCAAACCGGCCCTTGGCTCGACGAATTTCGCACGCTGATCGCGTCGACCACCCACACCGGCCCTTCGGTTTTGCTTTGATCCACTATCGCTGCCGTTTCAGCCGAGCCCTGGTCGACGGTTTCTACCGCCGCGAAACTGCTTAACGGCATCGCCGCCAGCGCCCCGATCAAGATGAGATATCGCAACATGATCGTCTCCTAGGCTGCGGCTGCGGATTGAAATTGCTGCGCGAGGCCGAGCGTCTCAATGGCGAAGGCGAGATCGGGATCGTCGACCCAGTGTTTGTAGCTATCGCCGGGTACGCGCGCATCGGCTTGCTTGAGATCGGGCATCAACTCCAACACGATCGGCCACAGGCGCTCGACGGCGTCGGTTAATTTCAAAGTAGACGCGTAGTTGAAGCAGTTCCAGGCTACTTCCCAGTTATACGGCTCGAATTCGAGCAGCGCTTCGCCTGCCTCGAGAATGGCTTGTAGATTGGGCCTTGGCTTACCGGCGCGATAATTCAAGACGTCGCGGTTGACCAAAATTTTCCATAGCAAGCGCAGCGCCGCGGGCTTAGGATTCGCCGCGCCGTTGAGATGGCTGCGCGCGTATTCCTCCGCCTGCGCCAAATAATTCACCGCGTCGGCGTGGTAGCTTTCTTGATGCGGGCGGAATTTTGCGAATTCACGCTCGTCTTCGATGCAGTCGAAATCTTTTGATGCGCTCAACGTCGCGAGCGAAAACGCAGCGGCGGCGGCTTCGAATAAATGTCCCGATTTGGTGAGCAGTGCCAGCTCATATTTGAGCGCGGGATCGATCGCGGCGATGAAGGTTGCCAATTCGTATTTCTCTTCACCGAAGTAGCGCAGCGCGCGCCACTTTTGCAGCCAGGCGTGAATGTGTTCGGGATAGCCCGACGGGTAATGCTTGTCGTAGGCTTCGGCCAATGCTTCCCAGAGCTTGCGATTCGGGCTGTGGCTGCCGCTACGCAGGCGCGTAATGGTCTTGCGATCCACTTGCAGGGAAATCGCCGTGTCTTTCACCGAGCGATGGCGGCGCGCCGCTTCGTAGGCGAGCAGTAATTTCTGCGCCTCAGCGGCACGGGCACGGTTGGCAAGTTCTCTGTTCAACATCGCGTTCTCCTTGGTGCATTCAGTCGAGTTAATGCAAGGTTAAATGTCGTAGGTCGTTGGCTGGGGACAACTGCTACCGAGAATGTCCCGCGAGAAAGTCGCCGATCAATGCCGTCCCGGCGCTGCGTTTGAGGTTCACTCTACACCCCATGGCAAGGTTAGATCAACCGTTACTTGCCTGATAAAACTATAGCCGAAGGGATAAAAGATGATACGGATCAAAGCATTAATTGTGGCCGGTGCAGTATTCAGCGCGGCCATTGCCGTGGCCGGTGACCTGTCGACGGCAATCGCGGTGAAATCATCGTGGCCGTGTGGCGCGTCCTTATTGCCGTGCCGCACCGGCGTCACCGCGCGACCCCAGACCCTGCCTTATTGGCGCGGCGGCGCGCCGGAACAGCCGATCCGCGCGTCGTACAGACCCGCTTTTGCACGAACCAAACGCTAAGGAGTCCCCCCAATGAGAGATTTTACCCACTACGTCGTCACCGCCAATTCCAATGCGGGCTTGGGCTATATTTCGCCGCTTAACGGAACGCGCGATCTGCCGCCTTTCCCGCAACGCATGGTGCGCTGGGGCTGCGCCGGCCCCTATTTAATCGCGTGGGGACATACCGTGGTGACGCACAAACCCTTACCCGATGAATTGTTTATCGGCAATCAAGCCGAAGCGAAATTACGGCATCCGATCGGCAATTGGTTCCGCAGGCGGCGCGACGCCATCCTCCACCCTTGAGTGCCTCCTCCACACTTTCCAAGGGAATTGCGCGGGCGTCACTGCCCGCGTTTTTTTCGCGGGGTCACTTCTGAATAATACAATCCACCGCCGGTTTCGCACTCACTAACGCCTTCGAAAACACCGCAATGACCGCCACGCGCTTGGGTATCGGCGAGGGGAATTTTTTCGCATCTTCGACAATATCTTTGACCGCTTGCTTCGCATCCGTTGCGATGCTCGTTACCGATTCTTTTGCTTTTTCGCCCATCGTCTTGTCGGCGGCATTCGGATCGGGTGCTTTGGCTTCGGTGCTGTCCTTTCTACGGGACGCTGCCGACGGCTCGATTTTCTGCTGCCAATCCCAGCGCAATGTCAGCGATTTCTTCGCCGGATTGGACGATAATCCGCGACAGGTGGCCACGCCATTGCCGTAGGGATTGTTGTCGCTATCCACGACGGCCATGTCTTTCGACCAATCGATCGCCGGTATCGGCTGCGTACCCCAACCCCAAGCCTCCAACGTCGTTTTAAATTTGGCTTCGTTGTCAAAAACAATGCAACGTTTAATCGGTTTCCACGACAACTTCACATTACCCACGGCGCACTGGCTGGCAACGTCGACGGGATCGGCGGCGAATACCGGCAAGGCACAGACGGCCACACAAAGAGCGGTTATTAATTTATTCAAAACGTCCTCCGGACAAAGAGCGATATTATTGCGAAAATTTCCCAGGTTTCGCCACCGAAGAAATACCTCGCCACATTCTTGACAAGGTAACTAAAAAGCTTATATTACAAGCGAATGTAACAACTAAGCGCGGCAAGACACAAACCATGGGTATCGGTGATTTCGAAGCTGACGATTCAGAATTTTACTACGAGGGTTCGCTGCCCGTGTTGGCGGGAAGTTTTCGTCGCAAAATCGTCGGCTATTTTGATGGCCATGTTCCAAAAGGAATGCGCACCGGACGAGAAATTCGCCTGGTTAAATTACCGGAATTGAGCTGGGTTTACGGGTACTTGATGCGTGCCAAAGGCATCGGCCCAGTGCTTTACGTTCGCAATGCCGCGATGCTCGACGGCGTCGAAGGTTTTCACCCGATTCGCTCCGCCAGCGAAATTCGCCAAGCGAAACCCGTATCCGAACCGCCGCATCACGCGCCTGTTGCGCGCGAGCCGGTAACGGAAACGGAGTTCGACGTGAATTTTGACGATCTGCCGGATATTGTCCCAAGCGATTTAAACATCGAACCGCAAACAGAACGCTAAGCGAACACGGCGTCAAATCTGCGCGGCAAAGCGAGGATAAACCGCCGCGACTTCTTCGCGTACCGTTGAGCGAATCAACTCCAACTCGGCCGGTTCCGGCGCACGGGTAAATTCGCAGCGCGCCGGCACATCCAATTCAAAACCGGTATTGTCCAAAATCTCTTCAACGCTATGGCCGGGATGCACGCTGCGCAGATTGAATCGGCGCCGCTCCCGATCGAAGCCGAACACGCCTAAGCGCGTCACCATCGCGTAGGGACCGCCGCGGCGATAAGTGCCCGGTTCGCTCGTTCCGGGCGAGCTGACGAAATCCACCTTCGGCACCATCACCCGGCGAGTGTGTTCTTCGCGAAACAAAATTACCCGCGGCACCAGAAAATAAAGATAAGCCGAGCCGAACGAGCCGGGCCAGCGCACATCAACGTTCGGATAATTTCCGGTGCCGACTAAGTTGATATTCCCCGCGCCATCGATTTGTCCGCCACCCAAAAAAAAGGCATCAATGCGCCCTTGCGCGGCGAGATCGAATAACTCCACGCCACCGTCAGTAAGCGTATTGTGCCGCGGCGAGCCCAAAATGCTGACGCGCATCGCGCCTTGCGACTGAGCGCGCGCCAACAACGCGCCAGAACCGGGAATCGGTGACGCGGCGCCGACCGCAACATGTCGAACGCCGCGCAACATTTCCGCAATGACGCAAACGAGTAGTTCGGTTGTCGAGAATTCACGCTCAATCGCACGCATCGTCAGACCGCCAGCGCGATTTTAGATTTTTCTTGACCCAGCCACTGCGCCATAAATCGATCGAAGCCCGCCTGCGTTGCCGCTTCGCGCGCGTAGCGCGTGAACGTCGCTTCATCGGCGCCGTAATAATCGTGAAAGCCATAGGGCGCAGCGCCGTGGCGCGCCGGTGCAATGGCGTTGATATAAAGCGACGGAATCGTCCCGCTCGCCGTCTTGACGTCGGCGAGTAGATCGTAATCGACTATCGTTTCGACCGTCACCAACGTGTTGCGTGAGGCGTGGGCAAGCGTCATCAATTCGCGATCGCGGCCGATAAATACGTTGCCGTAGCGATCGGCATAGGGCGCATGAAACAACGCAACATCGGGCTGGATCGCCGCGAGCGCGACGATGCGATCGTTCGCAGAAAACGGATTCTCGATCACCCGCCAATCGTCGCGGCGCGGCAACAAATCGCTGCCGATGATCCCTCGTAACGGCATAAACGGCAGGCCCTTCTCAGCGGCTTGCAGTCCGGCATAAATCGCCGGGCAAGTGGAATCGAGGATCTTGATTTTCCCGGCACGCACAGCCTCGCTAAAACGCGGCGCCGGCCCGAATTCGCCGAGGGAGACTGCCGAGGTTTCCAATGTCGCAACACAGCCCGCGCCGATCAGCAGATCGGCTTGCAATCCACCG
>JANOGO010000335.1:0-3403 GCA_031406045.1 Pseudomonadota bacterium | reverse complement strand
GTCTCAAACCGAAGCCCACCCTCACCCCAACCCTCTCCCGCAAAGCGGGAGAGGGAGTATCGTCCCCTCGCCCCATCGGGGCGAGGGGTAGGGTGAGGGGCAAGCCGTCTTACGAGAAGTATCAGTCAAATCGGGATCACGGAAAGGAGCGAAGCGACGAAGCAATCCCGATTTTTATCGGGCGCAAATACGAGATTGCTTCGTCGCAAAAGCGCTCCTTTCCATGAACCGACCTTCAAAGGTACGGTCGATCCGCTTTGCTTGATCCACCCTACAACGCCAACGTTTACGCTGTTCATGGTCCATGAGCAGTATCGGCCGCGCCAATACAGGCAGCTCGCAATGACAAGAGGATCGGTAACTAACTCTTTAGCGCCTTATACCGAACACGGTGCGGCCTCGCGCCTTCCTCGCCTAAACGCTTCTTCTTATCTGCTTCGTATTCCTGATAGTTGCCATTAAAAAACACCACTTGCGATTCGTCTTCGAACGACAAAATGTGCGTCGCGATACGATCTAAAAACCAACGATCGTGCGACACGATCAGCGCACTGCCCGGAAATTCCAGCAGCGCATCTTCGAGCGCGCGCAAGGTTTCGACGTCAAGATCGTTGGACGGTTCGTCGAGTAACAATACATTACCGCCGGCCAACAGTGTTTTGGCCAGATGCAAACGGCCGCGTTCGCCGCCGGATAAATTGCCGACGATTTTTTGTTGATCGGCGCCTTTGAAATTAAATCGCCCGAGGTATGCGCGCGACGCCATTTCGAATTTCCCGATGGTGATAATGTCCGCGCCGCCGGAAATTTCTTCCCACACGGTTTTGTCGCCGCTTAACGCATCACGTGATTGATCGACTTGCGCGATGATCGCCGTTGAGCCGATTACGATCTCGCCGCTGTCGGGTTTTTCTTTGCCCGTAATCATGCGGAATAACGTGGATTTGCCCGCGCCGTTCGGCCCGATGATGCCGACGATGGCGCCGGGCGGAATGTTGAAGCTGGCGTTATCGATCAACAAGCGATCGCCGTAACCTTTGCTCACGCCTTTAAACTCGATCACCTCATTGCCGAGCCGCTCACCGACGGGAATAAAAATTTCCTGCGTCTCGTTACGTTTTTGATATTCGTACGAACTCAATTCATCGAAGCGTGCAAGACGGGCCTTGCTCTTTGCCTGACGACCTTTTGGATTTTGCCGCACCCAATCTAGCTCCGTCTTCAGTGCTTTTTGTCGTGCCGATTCGGTCGATTCTTCTTGCTTTAAGCGATCACCTTTTTGCTCCAGCCAAGAACTATAGTTACCTTTCCACGGGATGCCCTGGCCGCGATCCAATTCCAAAATCCATTCTGCGGCGTTATCGAGAAAGTAACGATCATGGGTTACGCCGACCACGGTGCCGGGAAAGCGTAATAAAAATTGCTCAAGCCAATCGACGCTTTCCGCATCCAAATGGTTGGTCGGCTCGTCGAGCAGCAGCATGTCGGGTTTGGAGAGCAGCAATTTGCACAGTGCCACGCGGCGCTTTTCGCCGCCGGAAAGATTCGCGATTTTCGCGTCCCATGGCGGCAAGCGCAGCGCGTCGGCGGCAATTTCCAATTGATGTTCGGTGTCACTACCATGGTTCGCAAGAATGGCTTCATACTTCGCTTGATCTGCAGCAAGCTTATCAAAATCCGCATCGGGCTCGCCGTACGCCGCGTAAACTTCTTCCAGTTTTTTCTTCGCCTCCATCACCTCGCCCATACCGGCTTCGACTTCTTCGCGCACGGTTTTCGCCGGATCGAGTTGCGGCTCCTGCGGTAGATAGCCGATGCTCAAATTCGGCATCGGCCGCGCTTCGCCTTCGATCTCGGTGTCGAGTCCCGCCATGATTTTCAGCAGCGAGGATTTACCGGAACCGTTCAATCCCAACACGCCGATTTTGGCGCCGGGAAAAAACGACAGCGAAATATCTTTCAGAATAGTGCGTTTCGGGGGCACGATCTTGCTCACCCGATTCATGGTGTAAACGTATTGGGCCATAGGAATGTTTTACGAAAAGTTAGCGTCGCATTATACAGTCACGCAGGTACAATGGCGGGATGAATACGGCGAATCTGACACCTTACGCAGGACTCACGCCGGACGTAGTGCTCGATGCGGTCGAAAGCACAGGCCTGAAATGCGACGGGCGAATGCTCGCGCTCAATAGCTACGAAAATCGCGTTTACCAAATTTGGCTCGACGATGCATCGCTGATCGTCGTGAAATTTTACCGGCCGCAGCGCTGGAACGATGGGCAGATTTTAGAAGAACATGCGTTTGTACAAGCGTTGGCGGAGCGCGAGATTCCGGTTGTGGCGCCCTTGATTTTAGAGAATAAAAAAACGCTAAATAGTTTTCAGGATTTTCGTTTTACGATTTATCCCAAGCAGGGCGGCCGCGCGCCGGAGCTTGAGCAGGCGAATACCTTGGAATGGGTTGGTCGCTTTCTCGGCAGAATTCACGCAGTCGGCGCGATCGAAAATTTCCACGAACGCCCCGCGCTCGACATCGAAACATTTGGCGAAGAGCCTCGCCAATACTTGCTCGCAGGCCATTTCTTGCCTGCGGACCTCACCGATGCTTGGTCTAGCGTTGTGGAACAAGCGTTGATTGGCGTTCGCCAATGCTATGAGCGTGCCGGTGAGATCAAATTCATTCGCCTGCATGGCGATTGTCACGCCGGCAATATTCTGTGGACGGATTCAGGCCCGCATTTCGTCGATTTCGACGACAGCCGCATGGGCCCTGCGATTCAAGATTTGTGGATGTTGTTGTCCGGCGAAACGGGCGATATGACGC
The DNA here is from genome assembly GCA_031406045.1 of Pseudomonadota bacterium. Lineage (GTDB taxonomy): Bacteria > Pseudomonadota > Gammaproteobacteria > Burkholderiales > JALYOK01 > JALYOK01. The sequence continues at coordinate 576 of JANOGO010000335.1, read as the reverse complement.
GTCAGTTCACTGATGTGTTAATCGGCTACGAAGATTTCTGCGAGTTCGATCGGCGCGAATTGCATTTGATCGAGGCATTGCGAACATTACGCCTAATCCATTACTCGGCGTGGATCGCGCGGCGCTGGGACGACCCCGCATTTCCCGCCGCTTTTCCCTGGTTCAATACGCAACGTTACTGGCAGGATCGAATTTTGGAACTGCGCGAACAAATTTCGCTGATGGCGGAATCGCCATTGGCGTCGATTGCGTTTTAACGCTACGCGGTTAACCGAAACTCGGTTTCCGACGCCTCCAATTGCAGCAGCGCTTTTTTTCGCGCCAATCCGCCGGCATAGCCGGTCAAGCTGCCGTCCGCGCCGATAACCCGGTGACACGGCACAATAATCGAAATCGGATTTCGGCCATTGGCAGCGCCGACGGCGCGCACGGCTTTGGGATTGCCGATGCGTTGCGCTAATTGCGCGTAGGTCGCCGTTTCGCCGAATCGTAATTTCGTTAAAGCATTCCAAACCTGGCGTTGAAATTCCGTGCCATCGGGCGCGAGCGGAAGCTCGAATGTTTTTCTTTTTCCTG
>JANOGO010000301.1:0-14063 GCA_031406045.1 Pseudomonadota bacterium | reverse complement strand
ACAAAATCACATGGCCGGCGCGGGCGCTCCACACCTTGGCGTAAACGGTACGGCCGGGCATGTCGATATGAACAATCACGTCGCTGCCGTCGGCGCGCAGCGCCGGTTTGACCGGCAGTTTATCCATATCGGCGTCTTGATAGATTGCGATTTGATTGCCGTCGCCGTCGATGCGCTGATGAAAATAACCTTGGCGATACAGCAAGCCGACAGCGATAAACGGCAAGCGCATGTCGCTGGCGGCCTTGCAGTGATCGCCGGCAAGAATGCCCAAGCCGCCGGAATAAATCGGAAAGCTTTCGTGGAAGCCAAACTCGGCGCAAAAATACGCGATCAAGTCATTGCGCAATAACCATTCGGAGCCGTCGCGGCGCAGCGGTTCGTTATGGTAGGTATCGTAGTCGGAAATGATCTGATTGAAGCTCGATAAAAAAACTTGATCAGTCGAGGCATCCACCAAATTGCGCTCGTCGACGCGGCGCAAAAATTCTTTCGGATTGTTGTTGACCGCGCGCCACAGGTTACGATCCAGCCGCGAAAACAGGCTGCGCGTCGGGCGGTGCCAGCTATACCAAAGATTGTCGGCAATTTCTTCCAAGCGATGCAAACGGCTGGGAAGTTTCGGATTCACTTCGAGACTAAAAAGGGTGCCTTTTTTCATAGATAAGCTTCTTGCAATTCTTGTGCCCGGTTACGATTTGAAAAGGTTTGCGCGATAATATTTTAATTCATCGATCGATTCGTAGATGTCCGCCAGTGCTTCGTGGCGGCTTTCCTTCTTGAAGCCATCGTACACGGCGGGATACCAGCGTTTCGCCAGTTCTTTCAGCGTGCTCACATCGAGATTGCGGTAATGAAAATACGCCTCAAATTGGGGCATGTGCCCCGCAAGGAAGCGTCGATCCTGACAAATCGAATTGCCGCACATCGGCGATGCGTTGGCCTGCACCAATGGTTTTAGAAATTCGATCATTGCATTTGTAACGGCGGCTTCGCCTAAGATCGATGTTTTGACTTTGTCGATCAGGCCGGATCGGGCGTGCGTGCCTTTGTTCCAATTGTCCATGCCGTCCAATACGGCATCGCTTTGGTGCACCACCAGAACCGGCGCTTCCGCAACCGTGTTTAGTTCAGCGTCGGTGACGACAAGAGCGACTTCGAGCACGCGATCGGTAAGCGGATTTAATCCGCTCATTTCCATATCGATCCAAATTAGGCGGTTTTTGTCTTGGGGCATGGGTTTAGCGTTAAAATGTTGAATTGCTTGTTGCAGCGCCCCATATTGTGACATAAGGCGATGTGAACCAATAGTTTAGATGCGCAGTCATACCCTTATGAATGCAAGGCCGGAAGGCGCGCGGATGTTGGGTCGTGGCGTACTATGCCTGAAGCGCCGCTCCGATATTGGCTCTGCAGGCAGGTGCCTGAAGAGTAAGTGCGCGGAAAATCTCGGATTAGGTTATCGGAAAATTACAAAATGAATAGTTTTACCATCGTGTTTTTATTGCTGCTTGCGATTACGACCACCGTAAAATTGTGGCTATCGTATCGCCACGGCGCGTACGTGCTGGCGCATCGCAATCGCCTCCCCGAACAGTTCTCCGAAAAAATCCCGCTGGAATCTCATCAAAAAGCCGCGGATTATACGCACGCGAAGGTCAGCCTTGCCGGCATCAGTATTATTCTCGATGTGATCGTATTACTTGCGTTTACGCTCGGTGGCGGTATCAATTGGCTCGACCAATTTTGGACCGCGCGCCTGGGCACCGGCTTGGCGAGCGGCGTTGCACTAATTGCCAGCGTATTGGTGATCGCCGCGCTGATCGATTTGCCGATGTCGCTTTATCGTACGTTCAACCTCGAAGCGCGATTCGGGTTCAACAAAATGACCCTGAAACTTTTTTTCAGCGATTTGATTAAGCAAGGCTTGCTCGCGGCGCTGATTGGTTTGCCGATCGTTCTCGCGGCGTTGTGGATGATGGAGCGTTTGGGCCAGCAGTGGTGGATTTACGCGTGGCTGGCGTGGTCGGCGTTTAATTTATTTTTGCTGGCGATTTTCCCGACTTGGATCGCGCCACTGTTCAACAAATTTACGCCTCTGGATAACGTGGAACTCAAAGGCCGTATCGAACGCTTGCTGCAAAAATGCGGCTTTCAATCGTCGGGCTTGTTCGTGATGGACGGCAGTTTGCGTTCGAGCCATGGCAATGCCTATTTCACCGGATTCGGAAAAAATAAGCGCGTGGTATTTTTCGATACGCTGCTGAATTCACTCACGGGCAACGAGATCGAAGCCGTGCTCGCCCATGAGTTGGGACATTTTAAACGCCGCCATGTGATAAAGCGCATTGTGCTGACGTTCGTCGGCAGCTTTGTGTTTTTGTGGTTGCTGGCACAACTGATGCACGCGCCGTGGTTTTTCCAAGGGCTGGGGGTCGAGCGCGCCGGCACCGCGTTGGCGTTGATGTTGTTCTTCCTCGCGCTGCCGGTGTTTACCTATTTGCTGCATCCGTTAATGAGCTACTACTCGCGCAAGCAAGAATTCGAGGCCGATCAATACGCGGCGCAGCAAGCCGACGCGAAAGATTTAGTCAGCGCGCTGGTGAAGCTGTATAAAGATAATGCGTCGACGTTAACGCCGGATCCGTTGCATTCGGCGTTCTACGATTCGCATCCACCGGCGGCGGTGCGTATTGAGCGATTACTGGCAGCGGGTTAGTCCCGCTGTCGTTCCCGCGGAGGCGGGAACCCATACGGCCTCAACCCGTGAGAGATCGACTTTCCTTGTGTAATTTTTTCGGCCCTATGGATCCCCGCCTTCGCGGGGATGACACGTTGGATTTTGCAAGCGAATCGCGTAAAAAATATCGTGGACTGCGAGGCACTACACTAACGTCCAAACCAACTCGCGACCGTAAGCAACAACAGCACGCCAATCCACACCACCATCGATCGCCAGATTAAACCTTCCGCGCTGTGAAGGTGATCGGGCTCGGCGGCTTCGCCGGTGCCTAACTCGGGGCGATATTCGATTTTGTCGTGCGTCGCGATCGGCTCGCCCAAGCGCACGCCGAGCGCGCCCGCGCCGCTGGCCAGCAACACGCCGGTATCGCGATTCGGCCACGCGCGGGCTTGCGAGCGCCAGCAAAATGCAGCGTCTTCGAAATTACCGACAATCGCGAACGTGATCGCCGTCAGGCGCTGCGGAATCCAATCGATCCAACGAAACGCTTTACGGGCGAAATCGGCGAATGCTTGGCTGGTTTCGCGTTTGTCTTCGCTCCAAAAATCACAGAGGCGCGACGCGATCCAATACAGCACCGGGCCGGTCGGGCCGGGTAACAGCACAAACCAAAATACTAAGCCGAACCAATGGCGATGCACGTCGACAAATGCCTGCTCAATCGCCAACCGGCCCAAGGCCGAAGCATCAAGGCCATCTGGCCCTAGGCCACCCGGTGCAGGCATGCCACGCCAGGAGGCAAGCGTGGCGCGGGCATCAGTGAGGTCGTCTTTGCGCAGGTTGATCGCCATCGTTGTCATGCGATCGGCGTTGCGCTTGAAATGAATCAGGCTAAACAGCACCGCCACGTTGAACAGCCAACCGAGCACCGGGCTAAAGTAATGGAGTAATCCGAACATCAGCCACACGATCAGAATGATCGGGACGACCACCGCGAGCCACGCGATCAAGCCGAGCCGATGCTCACCGCCATCCAAATGATGGCGCACGAAATCGGAATAGTAGTGCAGCAGTGAATCGAATTTTCCGCGCACCGGCAAGATTACGTACAAATCCAGCAACAAGGCGGCGAGCAATGAAATGAACGTCATAGAGTCGAATCAATATTCACAGCGCGAACGATACCATACCGGGCTTGCGCACTAAAACACGCGCGCGCCACGGAAAAAATAGACGAAAAAAAACCCCACCTATTTCTAGGTGGGGCCAACCGCTCTCGGAGGAGAAAATGATGGTTGAACGAGGAGGAGGAACGTTCATCAAACCTTACAGTCTGCCATCACTGTATTACTAAGCAGTTAGTATGCCAACTTCATTTATTATTAATAATCAGATAAATAGTAAAATTATCTAATAAATTACATACGACAAATTACGTCACATATTGCCGCTAAATGACGTAAGTGCCCGGATTTAGGGGATTTTGTTTAAAATTTATCTGGGCGCGGCGTGCGCCGGAAAACAACAGCGTTGGGGTGTGACTTAAGCGGCGAGAATGCGCGAGAAAAATTCCGGCTCGGTGTTGCCACCGCTGATGATGACGCCGACTTTATTGCCGGCAATGTTGAGTTTGTTTTCCAGAACCGCAGCCGCCGCCAAAGCGCCCGTCGGCTCTACAACAATTTTCATGCGCTCGAAAAAAAAGCGCATGGTTCGCATCAGCGCTTCATCGCTGACGGTAACGAAATCGTGGCAGTGCTTAAGTATGAGCGGAAAAGTGATCGAGCCGAGAGACGGTGTGCGCGCGCCATCGGCGATGGTTTCGTTGGCGCGTGGCGCTGTCTGTAAAGTTTTGGAATGAAACGAGCGCGTGGCGTCGTCGCCTAATTCCGGTTCGACGCCAATGACTTTGCAATCGGGCAACAACGCATTCGCCGCGAGCGCACAGCCGGAAATTAGACCACCACCACCGACGCAGACGACTAAATAATCGAGCGTATCCACTTCTTCGATCAACTCTTTCGCCGCCGTGCCTTGGCCGGCGATGACGTGCGGATGATTAAACGGAGGAATAACTCCAAGGCCGCGTTCGGTCGCGATTTTTTCGGCGACCGCTTCGCGGGATTCGCGGCCGAAATCGTAGAGAATCAACTCGGCGCCATAACCGCGTGTTGCCGCGATCTTAATCGCCGGGGCGACGTTCGGCATGACGATGGTTGCTTTGATTCCGAGTAATTTTCCGGCGAGCGCGATGGCCTGCGCGTGATTGCCCGACGAGTAAGCGATGACGCCGCGCTTTTTTTGTTCGTCGCTGAGTTGTGAAAGGGCGTTGTAGGCGCCGCGAAATTTGAATGCGCCGATGCGCTGAAAATTTTCGCATTTAAAAAAAACCTGCGCGCCGGTTTTTTCGTTAACGCTGCGTGAAGTGAGCACCGGCGTGCGATGGGCGATGCCGGCGAGCCGCGCGGCGGCCTCCTCAACATCGCGATAAGTGGGGAGAACCTCCACTTAACGGATTACTATTTGCCGATCGATTTTGGTTTTTTTGATGCGGTCCGCTCGAAACGCTCTTTTTTACGACGATCGATGATGTCGAATTGAATCTCCGCTTCCACCGCGGCGAGCGCATCTTTCAGCGTATCCTCCGGCACTTCATTGAGGCTTTCGCCGAGTAAATCCGCCGCATCCCAACAGCCGCGCGGCAACGCATTGACGTCGACGTTTGCGACAAATGCCGCCGCAGCGCCGGCGATTTTCAACAGGCCGTCGCGTTCGCCCATCAACAATTCCATCTCGCCGCGCAACATCGCGATTTCTTGCTCTTTCGCTTGTAATGGCATGGCTTTTTCTGACCCCTGAAAACGTTAAAATTTTTTCCTGATCTGGTATTCTAACGCAATGGCAAAACTTATTGATACGCGGAGCACGCGGATTTTTTACGGGAGCGAAGAGTGAAGATTGCAGGCATGTGTTTGGTAGGGGTAATGGCGTTGAGCAGCGGATTGGCGATGGGTCATGGATTTCATTTAGACGCGAAAGAAATTGCGGCGGCTTTAGAAGTCGGTGCAGAGCCGTCGAACGCGCATCGTGAGGAAGTGAGGCGATTACGTGCTGAGAGTGAACGGTTGCATCGGGTTGGCAAGCATCACGAAGCCGATCGAGTGATTGAGCAGGCGGCGAAACTGCGACACAAAAAGTAAAACGTAGGGCGGGGCGACTTGCCCTACGACGCTAACCTGCCAGTGATGTTCATTCGCGATCGATCGACCTTTCTCTTTAGTTCGAAATCTGCTGGCTAGCGCCTCAACAAACGTAGGAAATAGCCATATATTTTTCCATATTTTAATATGGTGGGTTGCGTATTAATGTGCTAATCTGAGCTTGTGAAAAAGGCTCGATTCGAGTGGGATCAAAACAAAAACATTGAAAATCTAAAGAAACACGGCGTGGGTTTCTCACTTGCGCAATACGCATTCGCCGACCCACGCCGCGTAATCGCTGAAGACCTTGTGCACAGCGACGACGAGACACGGTTTTTCTGTTTTGGCGAGGTTGACGGTGGAATTTTGACAGTCCGCTTTACTTGTCGCGGCGATGTCATTCGTATCATTGGCGCCGGTTATTGGCGGAAAGGCTAGACAATTTATGAGCGCGAAAACGGAACGTAGTGGCATTTCATTGAAGGCTAAGGCCGATACCAGTCGGCGTTATGCCGGAACAAAAATCAAGTACACAAATGAACCGCTTGGTGACGTCAAAGTCGTTCGTGACTTTTTGCCACCACCGGATCAATTAGCCTTCCGCGAAGAAGGCATCAAGGTTACGCTGGCCTTGAGCAAGAAAAGTGTCGACTTCTTCAAATCCGAAGCGACAAAACATCATACTCAGTATCAGCGCATGATCCGTCACCTCGTCGATGCGTACGTTGACAGCTACGCACCACCTCTGATTACTCGTTCAGCACGGATTACCCGCAAACGAGCTAGCGGTTAGCTTCGACGTTGAGCGTCAGAGGGAGCACTTAGTGGTGAGCAATTTTGTTTTCGACCGCAATCCAAAACAAGTGAAGCGCTAAAGTCGACTTAGCAAATCTACATCAACGGTTTCCAAGCAATACATTCTTGGTTTTGCTCGCCCAACCCTTGAATGCCGACTTTCATCTTATCGCCAACCTTGAGGAACACCGGATTCGGCTTTACGCCCATGCCCACGCCGGGCGGCGTTCCGGTGGCGATGACGTCACCGGGCATCAGCGTCATAAATTTACTAACGTAACTGACGATGTGTTTGACATCGAAAATCATCGTTTTGGTATTGCCGTTTTGCCAGCGATGGCCGTTGACTTCGAGATACATGCTGAGGTTTTGCGGATCGGGGATTTCGTCTTTTGTCACTAACCACGGGCCGATTGGCGCGAAGGTGTCGCAGCCCTTGCCTTTGTCCCACGTGCCGCCGCGTTCGATTTGAAATTCGCGCTCGGAAACGTCGTTAACAATGGTGTAACCGGCGACATAATCCAACGCTGATTCCAGAGGCACGTGCTGCGCGATGCGGCCGATGATAACACCCAGCTCCACTTCCCAATCGCTTTTCACCGAGTCGCGTGGAATCATCACCGGATCATTCGGGCCGTTGATTGCCGTGGTCGGCTTCATGAAAATGATCGGCTCTTTCGGCACCGGCAAACCAGATTCTGCTGCGTGATCGGAATAATTGAGGCCGATGCAAACCACTTTGCCGATATGCGCGACCGGCGCGGAAATTCGCGGATTGCCTTCGACTAACGGCAGCGTCTCCGGATTAATATTTTTCAGCGTCTGTTGGCCCATCACGGAAATGACGTCGGGATACAAATCCGATGTAACTTTCGATAGATCGCGGATTTTGCCGGCGCTGTCGAGCATGCCGGGTTTTTCGCCGCCGAGCGGGCCGTAGCGTAGTAGTTTCATGGTTATCCTCTCTTCAAAATGATGAATTAAAAATTAGCGCTGTGTCATTCCCGCGAAGGCGGGAATCCATTTGGCCTTTGCAAAGTCAATATGGATTCCCGTTTTCACGGGAATGACAGACCTGTTATGTGGTCATGCCACCGTCGACAATAAACGCTTGTCCCGTTGCGAATCGAGATTCGTCCGACGCCAAATAAACCGCCAGCGCGGCAATTTCTTCCGCTGTGCCAAGCCGCCCCATCGGCTGACGCGCGATGAAATCTTTGCGCGCTTGCACCGGATCGGGCAGGGCGTTGATGCGCTCTTGCAGCGACGGCGATTCCACCGTGCCGGGACAAATCGCGTTGCAGCGAATGCTTTTGCCGACGTAATCCGCGGCGACGGCTTTGGTCAAACCGATCACCGCCGCTTTGCTCGCGCCATACACAAATCGATTCGGCACCCCTTTCACGTTCGAGGCGACCGACGCGATATTGACGATGCTGCCGCCGCCGCTCGCCAACATGCTTGGTAGAAACGCTTTGATGGTGTAGAACATTGAGCGCACGTTCAGATTGAAACTGAAGTCCCAATCTTTTTGTTCGCAATGCAAGATATCACCGTGGTGCACGAATCCGGCGCAGTTGAATAGCACGTCGATTTTGCCGATGGATTTTGCCGCGGCGATGACTTCGCTTTCCTGCAGCACGTCGAGTTTGTGGCTCTTGATGCCGGAGGTTGCGGTGAGCTCCGCGAGTTTGTCTTGATTTAAGTCCGTCGCCCAAACCGTCGCGCCTTCTCGCGCGAAGGCGAGCGCGGTGGCGCGCCCAATGCCTTGCGCCGCTGCGGTCACAAGGGCGATTTTTCCGATTAACCTGCCTGACATTTTTCCTCCGATTGAGCGCGCGAATGACGGCGATGCTGCCACGAATTTCAGTCTCGCATTATAATCGAACGATGACGTGCTCGTCAGATTTCAACGCTGCCGCGCCAGAAGCCGCACCGCGCGTAGTGTTTCAAGTAGGCATGCTGCAGAGGCAATCAGGGAGCGCTTCTTCGAGCATCTAATAAAATATTTGGAGGATAACAATGGCAGTAAGCAGTAGTCATTTCGGGCCGAAGCTATTTAAATTTTTGCGTGACTTGGCCGTGAACAACAACAAAGCGTGGTTTCAGGAAAATAAGCCACGTTACGAAGATGACGTCAAAGAACCGTTGCTGCGTTTCATTTCCGATTTCGCCGATCACTTAGAAAAAATCAGCGAGCAGTTTAACGCCGACCCGCGCCCGAACGGCGGTTCGATGTTCCGCATCTATCGCGACGCGCGTTTCGCGAAAGATAGGGATCCGTACAAAACACACGCGGCGGCGCACTTTCGCCATCGCGTCGGCAAAGACGTTCATGCGCCGGGATTTTATTTACATCTTGAGCCGGGAAATTGTTTTATGGGCGGCGGCATTTGGCATCCCGATCCACCGGCGCTTAGAAAAATTCGCGACGCGATTGTCGCCAAGCCGAACGAGTGGAAAAAAGCGTCGAAGTCCGGCCTCGTCATCGAGGGCGATATGCTGACCCGCGCGCCGCAAGGCTATCGCTCCGATCATCCGTTCGTCGACGATTTGAAACGCAAAGATTTTTTTACGTCGATCGCGTTCAGCGATAAAGAGGCTTGCTCCGCCGACTTCATCAAACGTTACGCGGCCGCGTGTAAAACCTCTGAGCCGTTGATGAAATTTTTAACGCACGCCGTTGAGTTACCATTCTAAAATGGCGAAGCAAATTAAAACATTCGAGGAGACAAAATGAGAACTGCAAAAAACATCGGGCTGGTCTGGCTGGTACTGACAAGTTTTGCCTGGGCCGGGCCGCTACCGGAAGCCACGCCCGATTCGGTCGGTATTTCCAGTGAACGCTTGAAGCGTTTGGACGCGACGTTCCAAAAAATAATCGATGACAAAGAATTGCCCGGTGTCACCTTAACGATCGCGCGCAAGGGCAAATTGGTTTACCAAAAAAGTTTCGGCTTTCAAGATCGCGAAAAATCGACGCCGATGAGCAATGATTCCATCTTCCGCATTTATTCGATGACCAAACCCATCGTCAGCGTCGCGGCGATGATTTTGGTCGAAGAAGGCAAGCTGCAATTGGCCGAGCCAATCTCGAAATACATTCCCGAGTTCAAAGAAATGAAAGTCGGCATCGATACGGTTGACGCGAATGGCGCCGTATCATTTTCCACCGTGCCTGCAAAGCGCCAAATCACCGTGCAAGATTTGCTGCGTCATACCTCCGGCTTAACGTATGGTGCGCCATTGAACGACAAAACTACGGTACAGAAAATGTATAAAGAGGCTGGCGTCGGATTGGCGTCGCCGTCGCTGATTGAGTTCGTAAAAGCCATCGCGAAACTGCCGCTTGCCTACGAACCGGGAACGACCTACGAATATAGCCACTCTACCGATGTGCTTGGTCGCGTGGTCGAGGTTGCGAGCGGAAAAAATCTCGACGAATTTTTGCGCGAACGTATTTTAGGTCCGTTGAAAATGAACGACACGGCGTTCATCTTGCCCTCGGAAAAATTGGGTCGCATGGCCGAGCCGCAACCGAATCGCGAGACCGGCGCGAAGCAAGTATTACTCGACTTTTCTAAGCCAACCGGTTTCTTCGCCGGCGGTCACGGTTTAGCCTCAACGGCCGGCGACTACACCCGTTTCTGCCAAATGATGCTCAATGGTGGTGAGCTGGAAGGCGCGCGGATATTGGGTTCCAGGACAGTTGCCTACATGGCCTCGAACCATGTTGGGCCGAACATCGGCGTCGGTACGGTGTGGAATCCGGGTAATGGCTATGGCTTTGGTTTGGGATTTGCGGTACGCAAAGAAACCGGGCTAGCCGAATGGCCCGGATCGATCGGCGATTATTACTGGGGCGGCTATGCGGGTACGTATTTTTGGATGGATCCGAAAGAACAATTAACCGTGACCTACATGTCGCAAGAAATCAATCGCCGTAATCATTATCGGATTTTGGTGCGCGATCTTGTATACCAGGCACTGATAGATTAGGCCAAGCGGTATTGGCGACTCATCAAATTTCGTGAGTTAATTGACGCTTCGCTTGGTAAATCTGCGCGTCACCATTCCAAGCGCAAAAATGATAATCAGCGCCAAACTAGACGGCTCGGGAATCACCACAGCAAACGCGGCGCTCGCCACAAGCGAGTGGCCGGCAGTTGTTGGATGAATACCATCCCAAAACAACGTCGTTTCCGGATTGGCGATGCAAGCTGGGCTGAAGGCACAGGACGATGTCACATCCGTCAGGCCAAACGCACTGGGGGCGGCGACCACTTGGGTAAATGCGGTGAAGAAATCGAATACTTTTACATCCGATGACAAAGCCGGTAACAAGCCAGTGAGCACGCCGTTAAGCGCCGCGTTCATGCCGGCGGCAATCGCCGTTGCACCAGCCGCACCAGCCGGACTAATCGTTTGAATCGCCGGCGTCAGCCCGATGTTCGGGACATTCACCAGCAATATATTCTTAGCGCCGGCGCCGGAAAGCTGCGTCAGCATCGTGGCAATATCGTTGACGTAAGCCTCGATAATCGCCGTCGGATCGCCGCCATCCGCTGCGACTTGTACCGCGTCGCGCGCATTGTTGCCACCACCGGCAACGACGTACAACGCCTCGCCCGCCGCCGACCCGCCCGAATCGCCGAGGAATAGTTGTACTTGATCGGTCAAGCTAAACGGAAATGAAGAACCGGACGGCCCGGTACGCGCACCACCGAATGCGTAATTGGTTCCACCGAGCACCGAAGGCAATACACTTAATCCTAATTTCGCAGCAAATTGCTCGACCCACACCGGGCCGTTGGAATAGCGATTTGACGCGTACGGAAACGTGGGAATGAACGCCGACGATATGATCGGCGTCGGCGTGCGCAATGTGCCGGGCGGCGTGCCCGGTGGCGCGATTTGCGTATCGATCACGACGGCGTTGTTGCCGGAATCGGCCAAGCTATCGCCGAAGACAACGAGGCTGGAATAGGGTAACGCTTGCGCGAGGCCTGACGCGAACGTCAGCAATAAAAAAAGCGACGTCGTGATTTTTTGGTACGGAGTGCGAAACATGTAATCTCCTGTTGTTTCTCTGACTATTGATTCATGTTGGTCGACAATACTCGTGCGCGATGAAAAGCGCAACCAGCGCCTTGCCACGAGGCGCTTCCTACTTGCCTCGCGGCAATGGCATCGTGCAGAGGCACTATCCATGCGCCTTTCCAGGCATGCCGTGAAAACATATGCAATTGCCGCGAGATTTGCCACAATGACCCATCACAGGAGGAAAAGACATGAATCCACGCTGGAAAAACCGTCCGGAAGGATCGAACTGGGGCGACTTCGGTCCCGACGATCAACTCGGCCGCTTGAATTATTTGACGCCGGAAAAAGTGAAGCAAGGCATCGCCGAAGTCAAAGAAGGGCTGACGTTTTGCTTGAGCATTCCGCTCGATTATCCCGGCGAAGCGAAGCTCAATGTGCGGCGCTTGCCGCCGGTGCTCGCGCCGACTTATCGCGATGGTAATCCTTACATTAACTATCCCACCGAGTTGATGGATCCACAGAACACCACGATCATCAGCGACGATCAAGTGACGATGTGTTTGCAATATTCCACGCAATGGGACTCCCTCGCGCATATCGGTTCGCATTTCGATGCCGACGGCGACGGCGTGGCGGAGAAGGTTTACTACAACGGTTTTCGCGCCAATCAACACATTCGCGGGCCGATCGATTACCAAGGAAAATATCAGCACAAATGCGAACCGCCGTTTGGCGCAACAGCGCTCGGCATCGAAAACATGGCAGAAAAATGTCTGCAAGGCCGCGGCGTATTAGTTGATCTACACGCGCACTACGGCACGAAAAAACACGCGGTCGGCTACGATGATTTCATGCGCATCATTGAGCAAGATAAAGTCGTCGTGGAAAAAGGCGACATGCTATTACTGCACACCGGCTGGACCGGACTCATCATGCAGATGAACAAACATCCGGACATGGAAATCCTCGATAATTCCTGTGTCGGCCTCGACGGGCGCGACGATAAACTATTGCAGTGGATCAGCGACAGCGGCATCGTTGCGCTGATCGCCGACAACTACGCTGTGGAGTATTGGCCACCGAAACCGCGCGCAGGGAAACGGCCGATGATTCCGCTGCATGAGCATTGCTTGTTCAAGCTTGGCATCCCGCTTGGCGAAATCTGGTGGCTGCAGGATTTGGCTATATGGCTGCGCAAGAATCAGCGCAATCGATTCTTGCTGACCGCGCCACCGCTGAGATTGCCGGGCGCGATTGGTTCACCTGCTACGCCGGTCGCGACAGTGTAGGGTGCATAAATGCACTCTACCTTTTCACCTGTCATTCCCGCGAAGGCGGGGAATCCATTTGGCTGATAAGTTCGTCATTCCCGCGAAGGCGGGGACCCAATGTCGTTGAGTTAAAGATGCTGGATTCCCGCCTTCGCGGGAATGACGTGCTTGTTGCCGCCATTTGAATTTTTCCACAATAGGTAGTAATATATGACTACCTGACCGCAAAAGGAAAACATATGGCTCAAATCGCAACCAGCCTCAAACTCCCCGGAGAGTTGAAGGAACGTCTTGACCATCTCGCTAAAGAAAACGGCGCGAGTGTGCATGCTTATATGTTGACTGCATTACAGGAACACGCAGAGCGCGTGGAACTTGCGCAACAATTTATACGAGATGCAATCGCTGCCGATGAAGCAATGCAAAAATCCGGTAAAAGTTATCTTGCGGAAGATGTGCATGCGTACCTAACGGAGCGAGCTAAAGGAAATAAAGCCAAGCGGCCTCGAGCAAAGACTTGGCGCAAGTAATCTATTCCGACGAAGCGTTCACCGATTTCGAGCGCATCATCGAATTTTTACTTGAAACCTCACCCTCTTCTGCGAGCGATATTGTTGCGAGTATTCAGTCTGCCATTTTGATTTTGGCCGAGCATCCTCTCATTGGACGTAAGCGCGATTTGTACCGGCGTGAGTTGGTCATCTCTCAAGGACGATTGGGTTACGTTGCGATGTATCGTTATGATCTCGCGTATGACGTTGTGAGAGTTTTGCGCATAAGACATCAGCGCGAGGCGGGGTTTACTGAATAGCGGTTGTAGGGTGGGCGAATAGTATTATCGTTTGCCCACCCTACATATTATTTTTTATCGAGCCCGTAGCTCGTAGGGCAGAAAAGCGAAGCGCCCGACATGGCCTTGGGCCATTCTGCCGCATGTGATGTCTGCAAAACCACAATAGTTGTTCGTCGGATTACGCTGCGCTAATCTGACCGACATTTTTATTTTTCGCGATTAATATCATCTTTCGAAACGAATTTATCGCTTGGCTTCAAGATCGCTAACCTCGAATT
>JANOGO010000285.1:0-12390 GCA_031406045.1 Pseudomonadota bacterium | reverse complement strand
GGAATCTTTGTTGGAGCCGATCGATCCCATCGTTAAAGTATCGGTCCTATGGTGCAAGATCAAAAACCCAGAAATTAAAGCGACATTGCTGAAGCAATACCTAACGAAATTCGGCATCCACTTATTGCCCGGAACGTATTTTTACTGGGATGATCATGGAACCGGTGAGCGTTATGTACGAATCGCGTTGGCGCGCGATAGCGACGTGTTCGTTCAGGCAATGCAAGCGTTACGCTTTGCCCTGGATAAATATGAGTTGGATTTCGACAAAGCGAAAGGCGTACCGCATCCGGGCCACTCGGCGGAAGATCATTTCCTACACGGGCCGGCAGTGAATCTCGAGCAAACTGTCTTCCTGAACGCGAAAGATATGAAAGAGATTTCGGGTTTCTCCGGCGCAAAGAAATCACCCGTTGAAACATTCGCTCCGCAATCCAAATCTGCAGGCAAAGTTTAATAATAAGACGGCAGATCGCTCTATCAACGAAAGTCGATAGAGCGATCATGTCGCCCGGCCGCACGTAGTAAAGTAGTCGCGCCGATCAGTTTCGTTCTGTTATTTTTTTGCATCCTGTGGAAATTCAATTCATGCCAACGTCAAAGCAATCGCCCGGCCGGGCACTTGCCGGTATCTACGTTCCCCTCATCACGCCGTTCTACAAAGGGCAATTCGATCCCCAGTCGTTGAAAAAACTTATCCAATTCGCCGCGCCCGAGGTCAATGGATTCGTGCCTTGCCTGAGTTCCGGCGAGGGCAACATCATTTCGGATACAGTATGGGAAGAAGTGGTTCGATGTGCGCGAAAACACACTAAGAAAACCATTATCGCTGGGATTAAAAGAAATAAAATTGCCGACACAATTAAGCTGGGTAAAAAAGCCCACAGCATCGGCTGTGACGCAGTCATGGTTCCGGTCCTATACGCAGAAGAGCGCAAGACGCTCAAGTATTTTAAAGATTTGGCACGCGCGATTGCGCTCCCGATCGTGGTCTATAACACCGAGCAACATCGATTTAAAAGCATTGCCGCGATAAAGGAACTGCAGCAGAACGAAGCGATCATCGGCATGAAGGATTCCTCGATGAACGAAAAACTGTTTGCGCGAATGTGCAAAATGCGTATCGACGAAACATTGCGGTTTCCAATCTTCCAAGGCATGGAGCACCAAATGCTTAGCCCCCCCGGTTGCGATGGTCACATCGTCGCACTCGCCAATGTAGAGCCTGAACTCTGCCACGAAATGTTCGCTAAAAATAACGCGCGACTTAACGCCAAAATAATTGATTTGTTTTGGCGCTATAATCTGGGCGGAAATTGGTATGTCAGTATTAAGTCGCTCCTGTGCGAACGCAACATTATTCGCTCTGCCGAAGAAACCGTCTTAGCAATCAAGCCACAATAATATGAGAATCGCGTTTGACAACAGCATTCATCTCGGGCAATTCAGCACGGCGGATGAAGCCATGCGAGTTGCAGCGAAAAATTCTCAAGCAATGCTTTCCTTGAAACCCGAATTCGAAGTCATTGGTATCGAAGCGTTCAACGAAAACACTTATTCAGACGATATTATTTGGACGTTGGAGCGTGAACCGCAGGACAAATTTTATAAGTTCATGGATGTTTACCACTCGGTGACCAATATCCTGCGCGTCCCCCTAACGCCGGAAAATGGTGAATTGGCGCTTACTATTCATAAAGAAATCGGCTTACATATTGCCAACGCGCTAACTTGCGCCGTCGCGATTTTGAATGAAGCGGACGAGATTCATTCGTTTTATCAGGAGTTAAAACAACCGGCCGCGATCCAGTACATCCAGCAAAAGTTCGGCATCGCCATTGCGCTTCCAAACACGGATAGAGAGTTGCAATTTCCCGATGCCGAACTCGAATCCTATTACCAAGGGGCATTAAAAACGTTCCGGGCGGCCCGTATTCATTTACCGCTCAAATTTCATCAGTAAAAGACATACTCGCCAGCGACGCGCGTAAACCCGACCAGACTAAAACTTGGATTACTTTGTTGTTTAATTTTCGAATCAAAAATTAGGAGCGTACGCGTTGGCAACTATTTGGATGTCTCGTTTTGCAGCCTTAGCGGCTGGTTTAATTTTCAACGCTGCACTCGCACAGCAAATCGCAACGGCGAGCCCGGAACAAGCGGGATTTTCCGCCGAACGCCTCGCCAAAATCACCCAGGTATTTAAACAAGAGGTCGAGCAAGGTAGGTTACCCGGCGCCGTAATGATGATCGCGCGTAAAAATCGACTGGTCTACAGCGAAAGCGTCGGTTTTCAGAATAAAGAATCCGCAACAGCGATGTCGAAAGATTCGATCTTTCGTATTTATTCCATGACTAAGCCGATGGTTTCCGTTGCTACGATGCTGTTGGCGGAAGACGGTAAGCTGCAACTCAACGATCCCGTCTCGAAACATTTGCCGGCGTTCAAGAATATGCAAGTCAGCGTCGCGAAAGCCGATGCAGAGTTTGCGAAGATCACTTACTCGAGCGTTTCTGCTGATCGCGAAATGACAATATACGATTTGCTGCGCCACACGGCGGGCCTGGCTTACGGCGAACTCACGGCAAACCCATCGGTGAAAGACGCCCACGTCAAAGCGGGACTTTATCAACCGGGCGTGCGCGATTTCGATTCGCGCGACATGACACCCGCCGAACAAGTGGAACGCTTGTCAAAAATTCCCCTCATCCATCAGCCCGGTACGATCTGGGATTACAGCCTCGCATCCGATCTGCTCGGCCGTGTGGTCGAAGCGGTGTCAGGAAAACGGCTCGGCGATTTTCTTCAAGAGCGTTTATTTACGCCGCTGAAAATGACCGATACAGGTTTTTGGTTAGCGCCGGATAAACTCGCACGACTCGCACAACCACTGACCATCGATCCCACATCCGGCACACCCAATAAAATGATCGATGTCGGCATGCAACCAAAAAACGATTCCGGCGGCGCGGGCGGAGTAGCAAGCGCAAATGATTATCTGCGCTTCGCGCTGATGCTCGCCAACGGTGGCCAACTTGACGGCGCGCGCATCTTGAGCCGCGCCACGGTCAACCTGATGACGTCGGACCACCTAGGCAACCGTATTGCGGCGCTTGCCACGCCTGGAGAATTATTGTTCAGCTCACCGGGCTACAGCTTCGGCCTGGGCTTCGCCGTGCGCACCGGCGCTGGCATGTCCACCCTCCTCGGCTCTGCCGGCGAATTCACTTGGGGCGGCTACGGCGGCACGTTTTTCTGGGTTGACCCAAAGGAAGAAATCGTCGCGGTGTATATGTCGCAAGCGCCGGGGCCGTCGCGGCAGTATTACCGGCGGTTGTTTAAGGCGTTGGTTTATCAGGCGGTGGCGGATTAAGCGAATATGCCATTCCCGCGAAGGCGGGAATCCAGAGTGCCATTGCCGATAGATGCGCCAAATAGATTCCCGCCTTCGCGGGAATGACACATTTAACGTAGTCCTTTCAAACACCGGATTCCGCTTGCCGTCCGGCGAGGCATGGCCTGCAAGCCAGTATCCATGGGCCTTTCAACAACACCTTAAATTGACATCTACGTACCTTTTACGCGACTTATCAGCTGTGCTATCTTCGTGTATTACCCTCAACATTAAGCGTCTTCGTTCACGGAAACGGATCACAAAATGTCCCAACTTCACAGAATTACCACTAACCCAAAACAATGTGCCGGACGTCCATGCATTCGCGGCCTTCGAGTACGAGTGAAAGACATTCTTGACATGCTGGCCGGTGGCGCGTCAAGAGAAGCCATTCTTGATGATTTTCCCTATCTTGAGGCGGACGACATCACCGCAACGCTCGAATACGCAGCAGCTCATTCGGACCACCCCGTCTTACGCGCTGCATGAAATTTATCGTTGATGCACAACTTCCGCCAGCCCTTGCGCATGTACTCATCAATCTCGGCATTGAAGCCCAACATGTCTTTGACATCGGGCTCGCCAGCGCGGAAGACGACGCGATTTGGCGTTATGCTGAAAACTCCCATGCAGTAATCGTCACGAAAGACGAAGATTTTGCGATTCGTCGCGCGATGAATTCCGCCGGCCCAATCATTGTCTGGATCAGGCTTGGGAATTCAACCAAACAAGAACTGCTTCGTTGGTTCTCCCAGTTGTTTCCCGATATCCTCTCGGCGATAAATGCTGGCGAGACCTTGATCGAAGTTACGTAGTCTCGCCAAGAACCTTGTCCTGCTTACTTGATGGCAAGGCATGGCCTGCAAGCCAGTATCCAAGCGCTTCTCCAGGCATTCAATATTTCACTTAAACATCGGCAATTGCTTCAACGCGTACCACGTCATGCCGACAGTAATCACAATCGTCGTGATCCACAACAACACCGATACCCATTGCGGCGGCGCGACTTCTTGCGGGAGTTTTTTGTAACGTAGATACAGCGTGCAGATCGCTATGATGGGTAATAACAGCGCGATAGAAACGCCGGTGATGGTGACCATCAACGCGGGGAGTTTGACGGCGTAATAAAGCAATACCGGCACCGCATTGAAGACCACGACCATAATGCGTTGCCATTTACGTCGCTGCGTGTAGTCGTCAAAGCGGTAAGCGCCGGCGATCCCGACCAAATCGGCGAATTGGCGCGAGAGGCCGGCGGTAGCAGCGAAGATGGTGCTGTAAAGCACGGCGATGGCGCCGAAGATGAATAAATACAGGCCGGTGGCGCCGAGCAATTCGGTATACATCTTGGATAAATTTTCGATCATTTTGCTCGACTCGGGGACGAGCCCCAGCGTATTCAATACGCCGGCGCCGAGCAGATAAAACGCGACGGTAGCAAACGTATAAATCACCATCGCAAGCAAAATGTCCACGTGCATCACGCGGATCCAACCCTTCGCCCGTGCGTTCCATGCGGCGCTGCCGTCACGTACCCCGGCAAAGCGGGCGTAGCCTTTTTCCACGCACCAATAAGGATACTGAGTGAGCTCGATGGCGCCGACGCCGGTGATACCGAACACGGCGACAGCGGTGAAAAAGCCTTTGTCCGGTACGTCAAACGAAAGACCTTTGGCGACGCTGCCCCACGTGAAATATTCCGGATGGAACACCAATACCCCAGCGGTAACGACCGTCAATATGGTGAAGATCACCACTAAAAAAGTCGCGACGAATTCGATTTGGCCGTAAGAACCGGTCAACAAAACGGCCAGCGTAACAATCAGCAACACGCCGACCCAAACATCGACGCTGACGGCAGGGACCATCATGTGTAACGTCTGCGCCACCCCGCCATACATGCCGCCGACCGCGAACATGACCAAGATACCCACCAGCGCCCACAACCAAATTACCCACGACAAGCCGAAGATTCGGCCCGGCATATGATTCATAAATTGCAACGCGGTTTCGCCGGTGGCGATGGTGTAGCGGCCGATTTCGCCTTGGATGACGACCTTGATTAAACACGCGACGATCACCGCCCACAACAACACATAGCCGACTTCGGCGCCGAGTTTCGTCGTTGCGATCAACTCACCGGAACCGACGATGGATGCAGTCAACACCAAGCCGGGACCGACGCGTCGCAATGCACCGCGGAGTGTCGTCGGCGGCGTTTCGATGGCGCTGTTGTCATAAGCGTAGGGATTGACGACGGATGATGGTTCGGCCATGATTTTCTCCTCCTATTATTGATACCAAGCGCGCGCTGCGGCTTGGCGTTAGCGTGATGGTATACGCTTTATTTGTGTAACGCCAAAGCTTGAATTTTCATCGATAGTAATCATCGTCCATTTTGAGGCATCGCCAGAAGCCGCGTCCAGCTTGCCTCCTGGCATAGCATGTCCTACGAGGCAGTATCCATCTGCCTCCTGGCACGATGCAATGAATAAGGCATAATCCGCGTATGCCGAAATTCGCCGCCAACCTGCATTATCTTTTTAGCGAAGTCCCATTCCTCGAACGCTTTGCGCGCGCCGCCGCGTGCGGTTTTCGTGCAGTGGAGTTTCAAGTGCCTTACGATTGGCCGGCGCAACCATTGGCGGATTTGCTGGCGGAACATCAGCTTGCACTTGCGCTGATCGACACGCCGACCGGCAATTGGCAAGCGGGCGATCGCGGGCTGGCATCGGTGCCGGGACGTGAAGCGGAGTTTCTTGCGGGACTGGAAAAAACTATCACGACTGCGCGCGTGCTCAAGCCCGAATGCGTGCACGTGCTCGCGGGTGTATACGACTCAGCAACGCCGTACGAACTTGCCGAAGATACCTTCGTTGCCAATCTGAAAATCGCGACGAAAGCGCTCGCGGAAATCGGCGTCGCCGCCGTGATCGAACCGATCAACAATAAAATGGATGTCGTAAAAGGCGGCGAGCGTTACGTCACGCAAGGTATGCGCGGTTTCTTTTTGCATCGCGTCGACCAAGCGCGAAAAATTATGGAGCGCGTCGCCGGCGATAATTTATTTTTGCATTTGGATTTGTATCATCAGCAAATCATGCAAGGTAATTTGGCGCAAACGTTGCGCGACAATATTTCCGTGATTCGCCACATTCAATTCGCCGGCGTGCCGGGCCGCCACGAACCGAACATCGGCGAAATCAATTATCCATTTTTGTTTGATCTGATCGATGAGCTTCGCTACCGAGGCTGGATCGGTTGCGAATATCGGCCGCGCGCCGGAACTGAAGCAGGTTTGGCTTGGGCCGAGCGCTATGGAATCGCAGGGCCGCCCCCATGGCCCGAGGCCACCCCGCCCTAGCCCTCCCCCGCGACGCGAGGGAGGGGATAGTCTTTATTCCGCATCCGGTTGAGCACTTGGCGCGGCGTCTTGGAATGCTTTCAGCGCCATGCAATTTTGTTCGATTTGGACTAACGTCGGAAACACCTCGAGCGCAATATTAAAACGCCGCGCGTTGGCGAGTTGCGGCACTAGGCAAATATCGGCGAGGCCCGGCGTATCGCCGTGACAGAATTTTCCAGTCGCAAAATGGTTTGCAAGCTGCGTTTCCACTGGCGCCAAGCCCGACAAAACCCAATGGCGATACCATTCATCCTTTTGCGCGTCGGTGACTTTCAATTCTTTTGTCAAATAACGCAGCACGCGCAAATTATTCAGCGGATGAATCTCGCACGCGATCATCAGCGCGAGCGAGCGAACGCGTGCCCGCTCCGCCGCGCGCAACGGTAAAAACGGCGGCTCGGGATAAACCTCGTCGAGATATTCAGTGATCGCGAGCGACTGCGTCAGCGTCACCTGGTCATCTTGCAAAACCGGCACCAGCGCTTGCGGATTCAGCGCGCGATATTCCGCTGCGAACTGTTGGCCGCCGTTTTTCGTCAGATGCACAAAGACGTTTTCGTAATCCAAGCCTTTTAGATTAAGCGCGATACGCACACGATACGCCGCCGAGCTGCGAAAATAACCATAGAGTTTTCGCATGGCTAGGCGATGCGGAAATCAAGCGGCGGCAAACCCGCAATACGCGCCTCAACGCGGTCTCCTCTGAGCAACGGGCCAACGCCGGCCGGCGTACCGGTGAAAATCAAATCGCCCGCTTTGAGCTCGAACAAACCGGAAAGGTGCGCGATGATATCCGGCACATTCCAAATCATTTCCTTCACGTCGCTGATCTGCTTGACCACGCCATTCACGCTGATCGAAATGGCGGCATCAGGAATATGACCGCCACTTGAAACCGTCCGCAGCGCGCCGATCGGAGCACTTTGATCGAACGCCTTGCCGACATCCCACGGACGTCCTTTATCTTTCGCTGCTTGCTGCAAATCCCGACGCGTCAAGTCCACGCCGACGGCATAGCCAAACACGTGGCTCAGCGCGGCTTCGGATTTGATGTTCACGCTGCCACTTTTCAGCGCGACAACGAGTTCGACTTCGTGATGGAAATTTTGCGTCATTGATGGATACGGAATCACACTGCCGCTCGGCATGATCGCATCGTTCGGCTTACAGAAGAAAAACGGCGCTTCTTTTACCGGGTCCGCGCCCATTTCGCGGGCGTGCTCGGCGTAGTTGCGGCCGACGCAATAAATTCGGTGAATCGGAAATTCTTGATCGGAGTAATCGACGGCGGCACTGGGCAACTCCCAAAGCGGTAACGCGTAGTTCATCTTGGTTCCTAAAAATGATCGGCAGCGTATTGTAGTACGATGATCCCGTCAAATTCATCTGCCGTATTTCATGCCTTGTACAGCCAATCCCAATGCGGATCAGCAGCATGCCTACCCGGAGAAGCGCTTTAGTATTGCCGTTGCGGGCAGGCAGCTCGAAGCACTGCATCTGAAGGGCAGTTTAGCCAATTCACCCACCCTTGTTTTCTTACACGAAGGCTTGGGCTCGATCAGCCTGTGGCGCGATTTCCCCCAACGCGTAGTCGCGGCGACCGGCTATTCGGCGTTGATTTATTCGCGCTATGGCTACGGCCAATCCGACCTGCTTGCCGAATCGCGCGCAACGGACTACATGCATCGCGAAGCCCTGGATGTGCTTCCCAGCGTATTGGCGCAATGTGAAATCGAAAACCCGATTCTGTTAGGCCACAGCGATGGCGCATCGATCGCGCTGATTTATGCCGGCGCCGGAAACGACGTCAGCGGATTAATCGTTGAAGCGCCGCACCTTTTCGTCGAAGAAATTTCTTTGCACGGCGTAGCGCAAGCGGCTCTCACCTATCGCACCACCGACCTGCCGCAAAAACTCGGGCGCCATCATCGCGACGCCGGCAAAACCTTTTGGGGCTGGCACGACGTCTGGAACAGCGCGGCATTTCGCGATTGGAATATCGAATCGACCGTTGCATCGATCCGATGCCCAATCCTCGCGCTTCAAGGTGCGCAAGATGATTACGGCAGCGCGGCGCAAATCCAAGCCATCGCAACTGCATGCCCCGGCAACGCCGAGTTACATCTGCTGGACCCATGTGGTCACACGCCTCATCGTGATCAAGCTGCGGCGACGCTCGAATTAATTCGATCATTTGTTGCGGCGCTGCCCCATGACAATCGCGCGTATCCGGCGTAAACTAAATTTCTTGATTGTTTCCCCTTGAGAACGCTTGTGGATACGCATTCAGGCGAAGAATTCCGCGACGATGTGCGCAAGAAATTGCCGGCGGCAATGTTGGCGCCATTGACGCAGCTGGACGCCTCACGTTCACTCACGGCGATTGCTCGGACTTTCGGCTTGCTCGCTATTATTATCGGAGCCGCGATTGCAATCGGGTCGTGGTGGGCCGCGCTTATTGCGATCGTTTTAATCGCGCCGCTACAGCACGCGCTGTTTATTTTGGCGCACGAAGCCGCGCACTATCGCCTTCACCCCAATCGCAACATCAATGATTGGCTTGGGCGATTTATCGGCATGACCGGCGGTGTCTCAATGTGCAGTTACCGCGTTATCCATCGGCTGCATCACAATTATTTGTACCAGCCACAAGACCCGGATATTGCCTTGCATGGCGGTTATCCGCGCGGCAAAAAATATTTGATCAAAAAATTGCTGAAAGATTTAACCGGCCAAACGGCGTTTAAAAATTACGCCTATTTTTTCGGCAATCCGGCGATCAACTTAGATACCAAGGTCACGCAACGGCCGCTCGACGACACCGCGCCGTCGTTACGCCATGCGGCGCTACGGGATCGCTGGTTCGTCGTCGCATTTCACGTGCTGATGCCGATCGTTATGTTTGCATTGGGCTGGGGTTGGTATTACGTAGTATTTTGGGTGATTCCGCTGCTGACTTTGCTACAGGCAATTCTGCGCTTGCGTGCAGTTTGCGAACATGGCGCCGTCACCGATTTTTCCTCGCCGCTCACCGCCGCGCGCACCAATATCGCCAATGCGTGGCAACGATTTTTTATTTTTCCGCACCATGTTAATTATCACCTCGCGCATCATCTTTATCCCGCCGTGCCACATTACAACTTGCCGCGATTGCACGAGATTTTACAGCGCGAAGGAATCTTGGCTCACGCCGAGGTACGAACTTTTTTTGAAACCATTCCGATTATTTTTGCGGAAAAGAACAGGTCTGCTGCGGTAGCCTCGGCTAGTCCGATTTAGGGAAACGCTGAATTATTCTAAGTTCTAAGCGAGACAAGGCTCGAATGTGCTGAATACGTAGGGTGCATTCATGCACCGTCTTTGGCAGAGGCTTGTTGATAAGCCTGCAACAAGACATCGGCGCTTTGCGCGCCGGACACCGCATATTTCCCGCCGAACACAAAGAACGGCACGCCGGTGATGCCCAACTGGCGCGCAACCGCATCTTCTTGCTGCACCAATTCCGCTCCATGATCCGACGATAAATACGCGAAGACTGCATCCCGCGCCAGCCCCGTAGTTGCAGCGATCTCGCTCAACTCAGCGATGTTTGCGATATCGCGAAGTTGAAGAAAAAATGCGTTGAACAAGGTTTCCGCGATGGCATCTTGCCTGCCGTGTTCGCCGGCGAAACGAATTAAACGATGCGCATTAATAGTATTCGGTTGGCGTTCAATTTTTTCGAATTGAAATGGAATGCCGACTTCGTTTCCCGCCGCTGCAACGCGCGCATAAATTTCCTTTGCGCGCTCGGCGCCGCCAAATTTCGTTTCGACATAATCCTTGCGTGCCATGCCGTTGGCGGGCATATCGGGATTAAGCTGAAAGGCGCGCCAATTGGGCGTCACGGCCACTTTTTGCTCGCCAAGGCGCACCAACGCTTGTTCCAGTTTGCGCTTGCCGATATAACACCACGGGCAAACCACATCGGAATAAACGTCGATACTGATCGCCTGGTTCATTTCGGTTTGACCCAAGTTTCCGACCACGCCAAACAGGCGCTGCTCGATTTACGATCGCCGCGCATTTCTTCCCACGGCGAGCCAGTGGTGACCTTGCCATCCATTTCCACCTGCGCCGCACGCGCCGGGAAAAACGTGCTGAATACGCCGATCGGGCGATTGTTAAAGCCCGGCGGCATCGTCAACACCAGCGGCGCGATGAAGTCGTACCACGTCAATGTGATTTCGTTTTCACTCGACGTAACCGTTTCGATGGTAGAGGATTGGGCATCGCCATGGCGCATGAAATCGGCGCTGAGAATAGGGATTTTCTCGTCGGCAAACGCGGGAAATAACAGCGTTTCGATATTGCGTTGCAGCCAGCGCGCGACTGCAAGGTTGTCGCTAAAAATTTTTACTTTTCCGGCGATCAATTCGCTTTGCATAAACAGTGCGTGTCCCGCGCCGGCCGGACACCACAACACACGCCAATGGCTAATGCGATCGGTTTGGGTTTTGCCGTCATCGTGACTCAAGCGAATGAACGAGTTCTCGCCGGTCATAATCGGATCGTTGAGATCGACGGGTGTAGCCATAGTCAAATTCTCCAAAATGGTGGGTGCATTTATGCACCGTTTAACCCGGTCGGTGCATAAATGCACCCTACGCCACGAGCCGCTCCCAGCTTTCCTCTCGGCACAGCATGGCCTGCAAGCCATTATCCATGCGGTTCTTCAGGCATCGAACGGAACGTAACGAGACGAACTTGATTTCGCTCACATCCGTCGTAGAAATACCCATGAAAGTTAAGCGAAAAAAAGTTAGAATCTGATTCGGATTCTGAACTTCTCTCCTCAACAATACAACTCGATATGAATATCCAAAATAAGACGTTCGTTATTACCGGCGGTGGCTCGGGTCTGGGCGCTGCAACCGCACAAGCGATTGTCAGTAGCGGCGGCAATGTCGTGCTTGCCGATGTCAATGCGACGCAAGGCGAAACTTTGGCCAAGCAACTCGGCGCAAAAGCACGCTTCGCCAAAGCCGATGTGACCAGCGAAGCCGATATTAACGCTGCGATCGCGCTCGCCGTCAGCAGCTTCGGCGGATTGAATGGCGCGGTGAATTGCGCCGGCGTCGGCGCGCCGGCCAAGGTGTTGGGCAAAGAAGGTCCGCATCCGCTCGACGTGTTTCAGCGCGTGATCCATATCAATTTAATCGGCACGTTTAACGTGATACGGCTCGCGGCGGCTGCGATGGCAAACAACACGCCGGACGAAGGCGGCGAACGCGGCGTTATCATCAACACCTCCTCGGTCGCAGCATTCGAAGGGCAGATCGGCCAGGCGGCTTACTCCGCGTCCAAAGGCGGCGTCAATGCGATGACCCTGCCGATCGCGCGCGAGCTCGCGCGGTCCGGCATTCGCGTCGTCACCATCGCGCCGGGTTTGTTCGACACGCCGATGATGGCGGGCTTGCCGGAATCGGCGCGCGAATCCTTGGGCGCGCAAGTGCCCTTCCCTTCGCGTCTGGGCCATCCGGAAGAATATGCGGCGCTGGCGAAACATATCATCGAGAATACCATGTTGAACGGCTCGGTGATTCGGCT
>JANOGO010000118.1:0-3728 GCA_031406045.1 Pseudomonadota bacterium | reverse complement strand
CGCCGGCCATTTTTAATCATATCGCCGAGTTTATCGACGCAGGTGGGTTCGCCGACGATGCAATAATTGAGCAGTTCACCGCGCGCACGCATGGCTTCGACGACGCGCGTGGTGCCATCGACCGCCGGCCCTTCCTCGTCGGACGTGATTAACAGGCCGATCGAGCCGGGCGCGTTCGGGTGGGCCATAACGAAGCGCTCCGTCGCAGTGACAAATGCCGCGATTGAGGTTTTCATATCCGCCGCGCCGCGCCCGAACAATTTGCCATCGCGAATGGTCGGCGCAAACGGATCGCTATGCCATTGCTCCAGCGGGCCCGTGGGCACCACGTCGGTATGACCGGCGAATGCGATCAGTGGCGCGGTGATACCGCGACGCGCCCATAGGTTGTCGACGCCGTTATTGCTGATGCGTTCGAACGCAAAACCGAGCGGCGCTAAGCGGCTACGCAGAATCGCTTGGCATTCGCCATCATCGGGCGTAACGGAGCGCTGCGAAATAAGTTGTTTTACGAGTTCTAGCGTTGCAGACATAGGTACGGAAAAATTAAATTATCGCTTGGTCGAGCGTTTGGAAAACATGGCGACTAACGGAAACCGCGTCAGACGCGGTGTCGAACGTGCGTTCGATGTATTGAAATTCGCCGTCGCGCCGCGATAGTAACAAAGTTGAGCAACGCGTGCCGTATTCTTTCGCGCGAATAAAAATCGGCGACAGCCAGCGTTCTTTTTCAATACCGACGCCGGTGTCGCGCAATTCGCTGTCGGCGGCTTTGGTGTTGTCGCGCAGTAAGTCAAACAGCGTTGTTTCCAGCGCGGTGGATCCCTTGCTCAGCGATTGTTCCAATCCCATTTTTGCGCTGATGACTTTTGGCCACGGCGTATCGAGTTGGTCATTGCTTAGGCCATAAATTCCGGGCGCGAGCGCAATGGTTTTTTTTGTGACGCTGTTAAAGTAGAACAAGGGCTTTTCACCGCCGAGGATAAGATTAAAGCCATTGTAATCACCGCATTCGTTGGCGAGCTGCATTAAAAATTCCGCCGATGTTTTTTTCGACGCGAGAAAGTTCGACACAATCAGCCCGCGAGATTTTGCGCCTGGCCGGACTGCCTTTGGATCGCGCACGTTGGTCAGCGCAGCAAACCGGCCGGTTTTGGTTACGCCCATCCAGGTTCCGCCATGTTCCAAATCGCGGCCTGCGAGGATGCCGGAATCGTCATCCCAATAATGCGCCGGCGCCGTTGGTCGGCGAAAAAACTCATCGCGGTTTGCGGCGACGATGAGCGGAAATTCTGGGTGAAGGCGATACGCCGCAACGAGCAAGCACATAGAGAACGTAGATTTTTTTCGGAAGCGCTCGAAAACGCAGCGGCGAATTACTCGGCGCTCGGCAAGCTAAAATCGAATGACACTTCGCCCGCCTTGGGCCGCGCTGCTTCGACTTTGCGCGCGGTGTCGACTTCGGTGCTGTTGACCTGTAGCGACATATTGGTCGGCGATTCGGCGTTGGCCAGCGCCGTTTCCCAAGTGATGCGACCCGAGCGGAATAACTTTAGAATGGACTGATCGAAATTCATCAGGCTCGGCGAGAGACTTTCTTGCATTGCGGCTTTAATTTCGCCAACGGCGCCGCGTTCGATCAGATCGGCCACGCGCTGGGTATTGACCATCAGCTCATAGGCCGGAACGCGCTTGCCGTCTTTGCCCGGCATCAGCCGCAACGCGATGACTGCTTTTAAGCTGACCGACAAATCTTGCAACAGCGTATTGCGGTTTTCCATTGGATACATTTGGATGATCCGGTTCAACACGTGATAGGTGTTATTCGCATGCAGCGTCGCTAAACATAAGTGGCCGGACAGCGCAAAGTTCATCGCCATGGTCATGGTTTGCGCTTCGCGAATTTCGCCGATCAGCATACAGTCCGGCGCTTGGCGCAGCGCGCTTTTCAGCGCATTCGGATACGAATGGGAATCCAGTCCGATGTCGCGTTGGCTGACGATAGATTTTTTGTGGCGAAACATGAATTCCACCGGGTCTTCCAGCGTTAAAATGTGACCGGTCTTGGTCGCGATGCGATGATCAAGCATTGCCGCGAGCGTCGACGATTTACCGCAACCGGTTGGACCGACGACTAGAATCAGCCCGCGTTTTTCCATGATTAAATCGTATAGGAACGCCGGTAGATTGAGGTCCTTGAGGCTGGGAATATTGAAACTGACATAGCGCGCCACCAACGCCATGCTGCCGCGCTGGCGATAAATATTGATGCGGAAATTGCCGACCTCGGGTATCACCAGCGATAGATTAAGTTCGAGGGTTTCCTCATAGGTTTTGATTTGCTGCGCCGACATCAACTCGTAGCAGATTTTCTGAATGCCGTCGGGCATCATTTTCTGCTCATTGATCGGAACGACGATACCTTCGATGTTGATATGAATCGGCGCGCCGGCGGCGATGTAAAGGTCTGACGCCTTTTTCGCCGCCATCATCGCGAAAACGGGTTTGAGTATCACCTACGTTTCCTGGCTAATGGGTGCGGCCGAACCTAATCCAAGCGCTTGCCACTGTGCACCCCACAGTTCGGTCGGCATGCGCTTAAATCCGCCCTTGGCAAATTGATGCCAGCGTCCGGTGACGAAACACATCAGCAAATTTGCCATCGCATTCGCTTCGATACTGGGGTCAAGATCGTTTTGCGATGCTGCAACGCGCAAGCTTTGGCGTAGGCTCGCTTCGATCCGATCGTGCAGTTGGTTGATGCGTGCTTGCAGGCGATGGTCTTCGTTGACCAATGCATCGCCGATCAACACGCGCGTCATGCCCTGATTTTTTTGCGCGAACGCCAATAGCAACGCGATGACCGATTCCAATTGCTTCAGCCCCTGCGTTTCCTCGGCAGCGATTTTATTGATCAGCGAAAACACCGTTTGCTCGATAAATTCGATCAGGCCTTCGAACATTTGCGCCTTGCTGGCGAAATGGCGATACAGCGCCGCTTCGGACACGTCGAGTTTTGCAGCGAGCGCAGCCGTCGTAATTTTTTCGCTCTGCGGTTGTTGCAGCATCTGCGCGAGCATTTCTAGTATTTGGGTCTTACGCTCACCGGGTTTGGTGGGCATAGGGAATCTCCCTTGGCTGGTTGAGCACTATTTTATAGCAGGAATCGATCTAGTGCCGCATTGTATATCGGCGTCAGCCGCAAGCCATTGTGCTCGCCATTTGGAATGGTCACGAGTTCTTTCGGCGACTGAATTAACGGCAGTAATTTTTCACTCGAATCGTACGGAACGATCTCGTCGGCGGTGCCGTGGATGAGGTAAACCGGGCTTTTTATTTGAGGCAGTACCAGGTCGGTGCGTAGCGGGAATCTCAGTAAAAAGCTGGGGACGTAGGGATAAAAGCGACGCGTTAAATCTTTGAGGCTGACGTACGGCGTTTCTAGGATCAGCATTTTCGGCGGGTGGCGCAACGCGATTTGCGCTGCGAGTCCGGTACCGAGGGAGCGCCCATAGATGACGATATTTTTCTGTGGATAACGCTCGCTGACGTAGCGGTAGGCGCGCTCACCGTCGTCGATCAATTGCCGTTCCGATGCAATTTTTCCGCTGCTTTTGCCGTAACCGCGATAGTCGAAAATGAACAGATCGTAACCGCGGGCGGTAAAACTATCGGCGACTTCGCCCCAGCGGCGTAGGCTGCCGGAATTACCGTGAAAAAATAATACT
>JANOGO010000231.1:0-4500 GCA_031406045.1 Pseudomonadota bacterium | reverse complement strand
ACATCATGCCTCGCTGGGATTTTGCAGCGATGTAACGACGCGATAAAGTACGGTTCATGGTCAGGTTCCTTGGGCGCAACGCGGCAGCGCGGTCACACAGCGGCGCGGATCGCTGGCAGCAGCAACTGACGGATCACACATCTTGACTTGGCCGCCCGCGCTAATGTTGATCTCAAGGATTCTTGCGCCGTTGGCCGCAGTCAAACTCGCCGACCTGACGCAGATTTTCGTCATCGGTAGCGACGCGTCCACGTTGACTATGGCGCCGTTGGGGTCCCTCGCCAAGCGCCCGTATCTATCGAATGTCACCGCGGCAAGGCCGCCTGCGAAGTTATCATTACCGGATTTCATTGTTGCATTCCTAGAGCCCTCGGCGCCACTGCTTCCGGTGACGTACGTATAAGTAGCGCCGCCGGGCGGGTTAAATGCGCGGACCATCCAATTCGGCCCTGCGGCAGTGACAAGGGTACCTAGGGCATCTTGCGCAATACCATTCGACGGAGCCTGATCGGTCAAAATAAATTCCGCGCGGCTGTTTCGTGCCAGCGCCTCGGACCGAGCGATCTTGAGCCCTGCAACAATGGATTCGGCCATGTTACGTATTTGTAAGTTTTGCGTCCAAACCGAATAACTTGGAATAGCCCAGGCAATTC
The DNA here is from genome assembly GCA_031406045.1 of Pseudomonadota bacterium. Taxonomy (GTDB): domain Bacteria; phylum Pseudomonadota; class Gammaproteobacteria; order Burkholderiales; family JALYOK01; genus JALYOK01. Next base: position 3,847 of record JANOGO010000231.1, on the reverse strand, counting down.
CGATCCCAAGAATCGCTAAGCCAATGGCAATCTCGATGAGTGAAATGCCGCGTTGCGCGTTGCGTCGCATTAGCAGCTCCCGCCCTTTTTGGTCACCCAGCAAGTGTTGGGACTCGGAGTGGAATACCCGGCCGTTGCCGCAGCGCCGCTAAAGGTACTCGTCCGGCCATTGGTTTGATCAAGGGTATAGACAAATCCAGTCATTGAGCCTGTGCCGGTCGCGGTGACTTTATAGGTGGTCGCCGTCATACCGGAACATGCGAAACCAAACGAATCACCCGCCGACACGCCAAGTTTCGTAGCCGACGCAGTAGCCCCACAGCCGTCCAGAGGATAGGTCCGGTTATCTTGGAAAAACTGCTCCATCCGCACGCGAATGTCGCCCAGCCCGGCAGTTGCTTCGGGGATTCTGCTGCGAATGACGTAATCTCTATAATTAGGAATCGCGACACTAGCCAGAATCCCGACGATCACAATCGCGATCATCAATTCAATCAGCGAAAAACCTTGTTGTTGTTTCATGCAATGCCCCAATCAGTAGATGTATCGAATGTTAGGGGCGGGTTATAGAACCGCCAAAGGTGTTCCGACGGGCGGCGGGACGAGCGGGACGAGCGGTTGAATTGTGTCGGGTTTGTTAACTGGCCCGCGTTAAACCTAACCCCGATGCGGCTTTCGGATAAGGTTAGACAAACGCCGCGATATTTCCTAGAATCTCGACATGCCTGAAATCACTGAAAATCTTGAAAAAATCGATGCGACGTCGACTTTGCTTGAGTCGTATGGCGTCAAGCCGACGCGCCAGCGGTTGGACATCGCTCGTGTGTTGTATACGCGTCACCAGCATCTTTGCGCCGATCAGGTGATGGTGTTAGTGAATCAGGCTGGCGGCGAGCTGTCCAAGGCGACTGTTTATAACACGTTGAAATTATTTGTAGAAAAGCAGTTAATCCGGGAAGTGATCGTCGATCCGGAGAAAGTTTTTTACGACTCCAACATCGCGCCGCATCATCATTTTTATGACGTGGAGACCGGTGAAATCATCGATATAGATGCTGCGAATGTCGAAGTGGTTGGCCTACCGGCGTTACCGGAAGGCCGAATTACTGAAGGGGTGGACGTGGTCGTGCGGATGCGGCGCGAGTCGTCTCTTTAGTTAGCTTTCAAAATATATCGGGCTGGAACGCCCGTCTATATTGGCCTCCAGAAGTATCCACCTGAAAACCCCCGCCCCTATTGCCTCTCAGAGCAGATGCCCGTCAACGCCGCTTGGCGCGCGGGTGTGCGGCATCATAGGTTTTTAGTAGGTGCTGATAATCCAAATGAGTGTAAACCTGCGTCGAGGAAATACTCGCATGCCCGAGCATCTCCTGCACCGCGCGCAGATCGCCCGATGATTGCAGCATGTGCGAAGCAAATGAATGCCGCAGCACATGCGGGTGAACATTGACACGCATGCCTTGCTTAATCGACCAATTTTCAAAGCGCTGCTGAATCGCGCGCGGCCCTAGCCGCCGCCCGCCGCGCCCGATAAACAATGCCAGTTCGCCTGGTTTCGCGATTTCTGCGCGCAACGGCAACCACGCTGCTAACGCCTTCAGTGCATGCCCGCCGACCGGGACGATGCGCGACTTGCCGCCCTTTCCCGTCACGCTCACTTGGCCTTCGGTAGTGCTGACGGACGTCAAATCCAATCCGGCGATTTCCGCCAGGCGTAAGCCCGATGAATACGCCAATTCCAATAGCGCTTTGTCGCGAATGGCTAATAAGTTGTCTCCCGGCACGCCCATCATCCGGACGGCTTCGTCCGCCGAGAGTGCTTCCGGCAAGCGTTTTTCGGTTTTGGGCGCGCGCAATCCAACGCAAGGATTGTGCTTGAAGCCGTGGTGCTGTACCAAGTAAGCAAAAAATCCGCGCCAGCCCGACAGCGTCCGCGCCAAGCTGCGACCGCCCAAACCTTTACTATGGAGCATCGCGATAAAGCGGCGAATATCGTGAAGTTGCAGCGCGTCCAGCGGCGTGCTCTTGGCGATTTCAAACAGCATGTCGATGTCGCGGCCGTAGTGTTCACAAGTCAGCGCCGACAAGCGCCGCTCAAAGGCCAGGTGGGCTAAGTAGCCGGTGCGCCAATCGGTATGCTTTGGCACTTAGGCCTTGTTCAACGCCCGCAACAACGCGACGCTGGCGAGCTCGGACAAACGATGTAAATAAAGCGTGCCCATTTCGGGATAAAAGCGCGTGGCGTCTTCGGACGCCAGCACCAGCAGGCCAAAAACCTCATCGCGCTTCAGGGGAATCAACGCGAATGAACGCAGATGGCTCGCCGCTTCGCCGAACCAATGGTCCACTTCGTATACGGCATGCTGGCCGCAATAGGGCGCATTCATTGCCACGGTGAATTCTTTGATCTCTTGGCTCACGTCAGTGAATTCAGCGCGATTCGCCAGACCGCCGGATTTCGGCCACAGCCGCATCGTCACGTGCGGCACGTTGAATTGCTCTTCCAGACTGGCGCAAATCATATCGATCACCGATTCCGGAGCGTATTCGCCGAGCTACGCAACGGCGAGGTGATGAATTTTTTCGCTGAGTTTGTCGTTCTCTTCGCCGTATTGAATCAGCTCTGTCAGCTTAGCTTCAACAATTTTATTTTTCTCACGCAGCGTCAATATCTGCCGCTCGCTGATGGAAATCGCGCGCCCGCCATGCGGATGCGGTAACTGAATTTCCGCCAAAATCGGCGCGTAGTCCTCGAAGAAAGTCGGATTGTCGCGCAAATAGCCCGCGACTTGTTCAGCGCTGATTAGCATGGATTTCCCTGAGTTTTATAAGTCAATTTCACCGGAAAAAACCGTTGTCGCCGGCCCCGTCATCATAACCGGCGAGCCTTCGCCTTGCCACTCGATCGTGAGTTTTCCGCCGTGAGTTTCAACTGCAACGCGCGCATCGAGCAATCCCCGCTGAATGCCCGCGACGGCGGCTGCGCACGCGCCCGTTCCACATGCCAGCGTTTCGCCTGCGCCGCGTTCCCACACACGCAGCTTGATGTTGTTGCGATCGATAATTTGCATATAGCCGGCATTCACGCGCGCGGGAAAATCAGCGTGATGTTCGATCAATGGCCCCTGAGCCAATACCGGCGCGGCTTCCAGGTCATCGACTAGTTGCACCGCGTGCGGATTGCCCATCGATAGCGCGTTTATTTGAACTCTCTCGCCGCCAACATCGAGATCGTAAAGCGCCGCGCGCGCGGCGCGGCGAAACGGAATCTCGCTCGGCTCAAAGCGCGGCGCGCCCATATCCACGGTGACCTCGCCGTTGGAATTCAGTCGCGGCGCGATGATGCCGTTATCGGTTTCAACGCGAATTTCGGTCTTCGTCGACAAGCCCTCGTCGCGCACAAAATGCACGAAGCAGCGCGCGCCATTGCCGCATTGTTCGACCTCGCCGCCGTCGGCATTAAAAATGCGATAACGAAAATCGACGCCGGATTGTGTCGGGCGCTCGACCAATAATATTTGATCGCAGCCGATGCCGCGTTGCCGATCGGCGAGATAGCGAAGTTGATTTGCGCTGAGTTGAATGTGTTGCGTCACGCCGTTGAGCACAACGAAATCATTGCCCAAACCATGCATTTTAGTAAACTTCAGCCGCATGGATGAGCGCAGGGAATCATCGTTGACATCGAGCGATTATATCCAACATTCGCGCGCAACCGATTCATTCATCGTAAAAACTTGGTTCACCTTCCGGCCGCGTTTTAACGCGTTTGTGTGTCCACAAATATTGCGCGGGCATCTCTCTCACGCGATCCTCGATGAAGGCATTCATGCGGCGCGTGTCGGCG
>JANOGO010000217.1:0-4344 GCA_031406045.1 Pseudomonadota bacterium | reverse complement strand
TCTTCGGTCGCGTATTTCGACAGCAGCATGCCCTGGCCGATAATGAACACCAGCATCAGGCCAAAACTGCCGAATAGTTTGAAGTTCACCCAAGTATCGGTCGCGAAATTAAAAGCGACATACAAATTAACAATGCCCATGACCAGGAAAAAAACCACCCAGCTTAGGTTAAGCCGGCCCCAGATGGGTTCCGGCAGCGAAATATTTTTTTCCATCATTGTGCGAATCAGATTTTTGCCGAACGCTACATTCGAAATCAGCAGCGCAGCGGCAAACAGCCAATACAAAACCGTGGGTTTCCATTTGATGAAGGTCTCGTCTTGCAGATAAAGCGTCGCGCCGCCGAACACGGCGATGATCGCGAGGCTGATCCACATCATCGGCTCGACTTTTTTACCGGTGAGCCGCAGCCAGAGAATCTGTAACACGTTTGCCGCGATGGCGACGCCGGTCGCGACATAAATGCCCGCGAACTTATAGGCGACGAAGAACAGCGCGACCGGGAAGATATCGAATAAAAGCTTCATAAACATGCCATTATGACGCGTGACGGCGTGAAAGTCCATGTTTGGCGCACCGCGCCGCTGGGTAAAGCGGCGCATCATGCTAAAATTTGCCGCGCAATGAAACAGCTCGTACTCGATATTTCTCCCGCACCACCGCCCACGTTTGCCAATTTTGTCGTCGGACAAAATCAAGAGCTTTACGCGTTGTTACAGGCCATGGCCGAGGGCGCGAGCGACGAGCGATTCGTGTATGTGTGGGGTGCCGCGGGTGCGGGGAAGAGCCATCTGCTCGGCGCGTTTGCGGCGGCTCGTGCGCGCCACACAACTAGACTTGGACACGCGGCGAGCGTACCGGAAATATCACAGATTCGCGGCGACGAGACCGTCGCGTTTGACGATGTACATCGCGTCGCGCCGACCGGGCAACCGGCGTTATTTCACGCTTACAATCGCATCCGCAGCGGGGCAGGGCGCTTGGTCGCGAGCGGCGCGTTGCCGCCGAACCAGTTAGCGTTATTGCCGGATTTGAAATCCCGACTCGGCTGGGGCTTGGTGTTGGAGGTGAAACCGCTCAGCGACGACGAAAAATATGCAGCCTTGTCACGACACGCGTTCGAACGCGGTTTTGCGCTCACGCCCGACGTCATCCGCTATATTTTGTCCCGTTACTCACGGGATTTACCGGCGCTGATGAGTTTGCTTGCCGCGCTGGATTTATATTCGTTGCAACACAAACGCGCCGTTACCGTACCATTGCTCAAAGAAGTGATCGATCAACAGGAGTTGTAACGTGGATTTAATTTTGTTTGATTTGGATAACACCTTGCTGGCCGGCGACAGCGACTACGAGTGGGCGCAATATTTGATCGAAAAAGGTGTGCGCGATCGTGAGGAACACGAGGCGCGTAACCTGCATTTTTTCAACGCTTATACCGCGGGTACGCTGGATATCCATGAGTTTCTCGATTACCAATTGAAACCGCTCGCGACGCACCGGCAAAAGGTTCTAAAAAAATGGCGCGACGATTACGTGGCCACGAAAATTGTACCGATCATGACCGACAAAGCGCGCGCATTAGTCCGCGAAGCGCTGGAGCAAACGGAATATGTGTTGATCGTCACTGCGACCAATCGCTTTGTGACCGAAACCATTGCAACGGAATTTGGTATCAAATATTTAATCGGCACCGAGCCGGAAGAGATCAACGGCGAGTTCACCGGGAAAGTGGCGGGCACGCCGAGCTTTCGCGAAGGTAAAATCACCAGGCTTGAAGAATGGCTCCAGGCGCGGGGTTTGGGCTGGCACTCGTTCGGCACCACACGCTTTTACAGCGATTCGTTGAATGATCTGCCGCTGCTGAATAAAGTGAAAGAACCCATTGCGGTGGATCCGGATGATACGTTGCGCGCTCACGCGGTGGCTAAGGGTTGGCCAGTGATTTCTTTGCGGGATTGAATTGTTTGTGTCGATGGCTTTATCTTACGTCCCCCTCATGGCCCAAGGCCACCCCTTCCTAACCTTCTCCCCCGAGTACGGGGGAGAAGGGACTGTCCGATTGGGTTCGCGCTGGCTCAAGAATCCCGTCTCCCCCACCCATGGGGGAGAGGGTGAGGGGGACGCACGATATTCCCACCAACCAATCTAAATGCAACGCCACATCGTTGCCACGGCGCTGCTAATCTTCACCCTCGCCACCCTATGGTTCGGCCTCTCGATCGGTAGCGTAAAACTCACGAACACCGAAGTGTGGCAAGCGCTCGTCGGCCAAGGCAGCGATGTCCATCGTCAAATCGTCCATGAGCTGCGCGCGCCGCGCGTGCTCGCCGCATTCGCCTGCGGCGGTTTACTCGCACTCGCCGGAACCCTGCTACAAGTTTTGCTCAGAAATCCGTTGGCCGATCCATACATTTTGGGCATCTCCGGCGGCGCGGCTGTAGGCGCGCTGTCTGCTTTAGCCTTGGGGCTTGCTGCTCTGTCAGTCAATATCGGCGCGCTTCTCGGGGCAGTGGCTGCGATTATTTTGGTATTTTCGCTCGGCTGGCGCGGGCGTGGCGTGGAGCCCGAGCGCATGCTGCTTGCGGGCGTCGTGTTGTCCGCCGGCTTTGCTGCAATCATCAGTTTGTTTCTAGTCTTGGCGCCCGCCGCACAATTACACGGCATGTTGTTCTGGCTGATGGGCGATTTATCGCGGGTGGTGTCAGCCCATCTCGTGTTGACGGTTCTAGCGATCGCAGCGGTCGTTAGCGTGTTGCTCGGCCACTCGCTCGACATCTTGGCGCTCGGCGAAACCAAGGCCGCGACGCTCGGCTTGAGCGCGAAGCCGCTACAGAGCGCAATTTTCTTTTTGGCCGCCATCGCAACGACGGCAGTGGTGGTCACCGCCGGCCCGATCGGATTTGTTGGATTGCTGGTGCCGCACGCGATTCGCTTATTCGGCATTACGCGCAATCGCGCGCTGCTATTATTTTCGATTTTTGCCGGCGGCGCATTTTTGGTCTGGGCCGATTTACTCGCGCGCAGCGTTGCCGCGCCATTGCAATTGCCGGTCGGCGCGGTGACGGCGATCCTCGGCGTACCGTTGCTATTGCTGCTGCTTCGCAGATGACCGCGCTCGCCGTCGAACATCTCACGCTCGCCCATCCCGGCAAAACTTTGCTACGCGATTTGTCGATTGCGTTTCAGCCGGGTGAATGTTGGGCAGTGTTGGGTTCCAATGGCAGCGGAAAAACCACGTTGCTGCACACCCTCGCAAACTTACGCTCGGCACAAAACGGCACGATCAAACTGGGCGAAAAAAACATCGCTGATTACCCGCGCCGCGCGCTCGCGCAGCGCATCGGATTGCTACTGCAAGAAGAACGAAACAAGTTTCACGGCAGCGTGCGAGAATACGTGGAACTGGGTTTGTTCTCGCAAGGCACTTGGCTGTCAGCCAATCCACAAGCGGCTTCCAGAGCACATACCGCCATGAGCCGCATGGATATTACCCCGCAGGCCGATCACCCGTGGAATCAACTTTCCGGCGGCGAACGTCAGCGTGCGCGGCTTGCGCAATTATTGGCGCAAGCGCCGGAGATTTACCTGCTCGACGAACCCTTGCTACATCTGGATTTGCGTCACCAACTCGCGGTGTTGCAATGTTTACGCGGGCTGGCGCACGAGCAAGGCAAGTGCGCCATCATGGTGTTGCACGACAGCCTGTGGGCGAGCCGGTTTTGCGACCGCGCGCTGATGCTTTATGATGACGGCAATTGCCGCTTCGGCGCGGCGCAAACCCTGATCACCAAGAACAACTTAGCTGAACTATATTCCTGCTCGATGGATAGTTTCGAATTCTCCTTGCCCACATGATTAAAAAGTTCATCCAACGGGTGTTCGGCAAGGATAAAAAATCATCCGACCCAAAAAAATCCAAGCCAAAGATTCTCAAAGTTTCGGAACACGGCATTAAGCGCGACATGATCAGCGCCTGCGCATTACGCACCACCAGCCAATTGCAACAAGCGGGCTACCAAGCCTACGTCGTCGGCGGCGCCGTGCGCGATTTGCTCACCGGCCGCATGCCGAAAGATTTTGACGTCGCCACGGACGCCACGCCCGATCAAGTCAAAGCCGCGATCCGCCGCTCGCGCATCATCGGCCGCCGCTTTCAAATCGTGCATGCGTTGTGCGGCAACGAAACGGTTGAAGTATCGACGTTTCGCGCCATGTCCGTGCCGATTGCCGAAGACGTTGTCGCGCAGCAAGCGGCCGTGTTCGTCGGCGCGCATTTCATTGCTGTCAGTTTCGCCTTCGGCAATCGGCACGGACATGGCGCGAAACGTCGATACTTCCACG
>JANOGO010000213.1:0-2249 GCA_031406045.1 Pseudomonadota bacterium | reverse complement strand
GAACTGGGCTGCGCCGGCGGCGGCAATTTAATTCCGTTGGCCGCGCGCTATCCCAACTCGCACTTTCTTGGCATCGACTATTCGAGTGTTCAAGTCGATGCAGCGCAGCGGCAGATCGCCGCGCTGGGGCTTAAGAACGTTCGCATCCAGCACGGCGACGTGACAAATTTTTCGGCGAACGACACCTACGATTTCATCATCTGCCACGGCGTTTATAGTTGGGTGCCGGAGGCGACGCAGGCAGCGATTCTGCGTATTTGCCGCGAGGCGCTGACGGATCACGGCGTCGCGTACGTCAGCTACAACACCTATCCGGGCTGGCGCTTACGCCAAGTGGTGCGCGAAGCGATGCTGTTTCACGCCGGCGCGCACGCCGATACGACGCAGCGATTGACGCAGGGCCGTGCGTTTTTGCAATTCATGCAACAGGCAAGCGATCCGGCGAGCATTTTCGGCCAGATGCTGAAAATCGAGTCGGACGCGATCGCAAATTATCGCGACGACTACGTGCTGCACGAACATCTCGAACAGCATAACGCACCGTGCTATTTCAAGGACTTCATCGCGCGCGCTGGTGCGAAGCAACTCGGCTATTTAGGCGAAGCGAACTTCATCGAAATGTTGCCGCAGCATTTCAGCGCGGAAGTACAGCAATCGCTCGAGCAAGCCTCCGGCGGCAACATTATTCTGACCGAGCAGTACATGGATTTTCTGCGCAACCGCTATTTTCGCCAGACCTTGTTAGTGCGTGATGAGCGGCTGAAAGATATTCAACGTAAGCTTCACGCGGAACAACTCGCTGCGTTCCAGTTGAGTGCGAATATCAAAACCCAGCGCGATGTGAATGTGACGTCATCGACCATCGCGACGTTTACCTCGGCGCAAGGCCGCACCATGGATGTCACCGAACCGTTTATCAAGGCGGCACTATTGATTCTGGGCGAGCGTTTTCCGCGCACCATCAGCTTTGAGGAATTATTGGTAAGCGCCGCCGCGCGCGCGCAGTCGGCGGCATCGCAACGCGCTGTGCTGTTGAACGCATTGCTGGCGCTGGCCTTGAACGGGCTCATGGACTTGCATACCGAGCCGCTGGAATTTGCCGGCGTAACGGAAAACAATAGCAGCGCTTTCGCACTGGCACGGGAACAAGCGCGGACGGGCAGCGCAAGCGTAACTAATCTGCGCCACGAGCAAGTCACGCTAAACCCGTTTCAAATCGCGTTGCTGGCCTTGCTGGACGGTGAACGTCCACCGGAAGAAATCCAGCGTTTGCTGATCGCGCGTTGCGTGGCGGGAGAAATTAATTTGCAGCGCGATGGCGTGCCATTGACTGATGCGGCGAGCGTTGCCGCAGTGATGCCGGATTTGGTTCGAGAAAATCTGCGCTTATTAGAAGCCGCCGCGCTATTGCACTAGCGAAGCTCGCCGGCTCTAACCACTTGAGTCGATGTTTGCGGATCGGCCCGTTGCGCGGGTAACCGGCCGAGCATCGTGGCAACAAGCTGATCGACAACTTCCGGCACACTTTGCGCTTGATGGCCGCTGGTATTTCGCCAATTCGATGAAACCAGCACGGTCTTGCTGTCGACGTCGAGCAATTCAAGACTGAGTTTACCCAAATAAGTCATGCCATTGCGTTTCCAAATATCTTGAAATCGCGCGGTTAACGTACCGACGCCCTGCGTGGCAGGATTGATGCGGGTCTTGAAGCCATGTTGCTGGAGAGCCGCTTCCAGCGCGGCGCTTACGTCACCCGCTTGTTCAGGCGCACTGATCACGTTGACTACTTGATAGGCGCGTAGCGGCGGCTTGCCGTTTACGTCGATTTTGCTGGTCGACGCACAAGCGGAAAACAGCAGCAAACCGGCGAAGGCGGCGGCGTGGCGATAAAACGAGCGGTAACTTGAGGTTTTCACGGAAGCTATTATTGGTTGTTTTAAAAATTTCTTCTGTGAACGATTGTTAAATAATCGGCCGCCGCCGTCAACCGAAAAATGGCGCGGCGCGCGTAACTGGTTGAACGCGTTCGAGTGCAGTAAACTATTGCTTTAATAACATCAATATCACGAGGAGCGAGATGGCCGGTCAATACATCTCAGTCAACGCCGCCGACGGCGGACAATTCAAAGCCTACGTCGCCAAACCCGCTTTAGGAAGCGGGCCGGGTCTGCTGGTGATCCAAGAAATTTTCGGCGTCAATCAACATATTCGCGATGTCTGCGATCGCTACGCCGAAGAAGGCTATGTCG
>JANOGO010000167.1:0-6719 GCA_031406045.1 Pseudomonadota bacterium | reverse complement strand
TACTCGACCGACAAGGTTAAAGTCGTCGTGACGTCGCACTCGCACTTGGATCACATCGGCAACATCGAAATGTTCCCGAATGCCGTTCACGTGTTGCAAAAGAAAGAACTGTATCAAGCTTGGTTCCCGGAGAAATTCCAAGGCCGCACCACTCCCGGCACGTTCGTGATGGCGGATATCGACAACGCCCGCGAATTTAACTACTTAGAACTCGAAGGCGACTATGACCTGTTCGGCGACGGCTCCGTGATGATACTGAGTACCCCGGGCCATACCTTGGGCCACCAGTCCATGAAAGTGCGTCTGGAAAGCGGCAAATCGATGGTTATTTCGCAAGACGCGATTTGGATGCAAGAGAACGTTGACGGCTACCCGGCCGGCCTGAACTACAGCGTGATGGACTACACCAAGTCCCTCAATCGCCTGAAGTTCATGCGTGACCTGGAAGGCGCTTCGCTGATGTACGCCCACGATGAAAATCAGTGGAAAGCAGGCGGCGATCGCTGGTACAAGTAATCAGCACCTCGTAACTTAGTAAGTGTTATCCAGAGAGCCCCCATTTGGGGGCTCTCTTTTTGTAAGGCATAATTAATACAACGATGTCATCCGCTATTTCTTTAGAGCGCGTATCTAAGCGCTACGGCCCTAAAACCATCATTCACGATATTTCCTTCGCGGTCGAGAAAGGCGAGATCGTCGGATTCTTGGGCCCCAACGGCGCCGGCAAAACCACGACAATGCGCATGATTTCCGGCGTGACTACGGCAAGCGCCGGTGAAGTCCGCGTCGCGGGCTACGATATGGCGCGCGACCATACGGCGGCTGCCGCGAAAATCGGTTACTTGCCGGAACACCCGCCGCTCTACGATACCCTCGAAGTCGGCCAATATTTGCGCTTCGTGGCGAAGGCCAAAGGCGTGGCGCGCAACGAAATCAAAAGCGAGATCGAACGCGTCTGTAACGCCTGCCGGCTGGAAGACGTCGGTCGGCGCGAGATCTACAAATTATCCAAAGGCTATCGCCAGCGCGTTGGTCTCGCACAAGCCCTGCTCGGCAAACCCGATGTGTTGTTGCTCGACGAACCCACTGCCGGCCTCGATCCCGGCCAAATTCAAGAAACCCGTGAAGTCATCCGAAAATTCGGCGCCAACCACGCAGTGTTGCTCAGCACCCATATTCTTCCGGAGGTGACGATGATTTGCCAGCGCGTCGCGATCATCAATCATGGTCGCTTGCTCGCCATGGACTCCCCGGCCAACTTACAACGCGTATCGGAACAGACCAACCAAGTTACGTTTACCGCCCGCGCGCCGCTCGACGCGCTGCGTCAAGAAATTTTAGCGATTGATGGCGTCACCGGCATAATCGCCCATCCGAGCGCCGCTGATCCCGCTGTCGTCAGCGCCGATTGCCAAGTGGAACTGCGCGATGGCATTGAAGCCACCATCGCCCGCGTCGTTGCGACCAAATGGGAGCTGTACCGACTCGATCGCCGCCAACCGTCATTGGAGAATGTGTTCTTGCGTTACGTCGCCGCCAATCAGCCGAGTGCCGCACCATGAGAGGCCTACTCGCCGTATTTCACAAAGAACTCCTGATCTATTTCCGCTCGCCGATCGCGTATTTTGTCATCGCCGTGTTTCTGCTCGGCACCGGTTATTTTTTCTTGTACGATGTTTTCACCAGCGGCGATGCGGTGATGACCCAAACCTTCCGCAGCATGAGCGTGTTGCTGATTATGTTGTTGCCGATGGTTTCCATGCGTCTATTCTCGAGCGAATATTCCGGCCGCACGATGGAATTGCTGATCACCTTGCCGCTGACGCCCTGGCAAGTAGTCCTCGGCAAATACCTCGGTGCGCTGATCATTTTATTGTTGATGGTCGGCGTCACGGCGATCAATCTTATTCCGATGTACCTGTACGGTAATCCCGAGTGGAGCACGATTTTCGCCGGCTACTTTGGCTTCTTCTTGCTCGGTATGGCTTGCCTCGCGGTCGGGCAGTTATTTTCTTCGCTGACGGAAAATCAAATCATCGCCGCGCTGGTGACGATGTCAGTATTGCTCGCATTCTGGTTCGTCGGCCATCTCAAAACCTATCAGAGCTCGTTAGTGCTTAAAGATTTATTCGGTTACTTATCCTTCGCCGACCACCTCGGCGATTTCGTGCGCGGGCTGGTGCGCAGCGAAGGTGTTTTGTTTTATCTGATCACCAGCGCCATCGCATTGACGCTGAATGCGGGTTTCCTGCAGTGGAGGCGCTAGGATGAATCACTCCATGCGCTCAGGTTTAATTCTGCTCGCCGGCATTGCCTTGCTCGCCGGATCGACCGCCGTTGAATCCATTATTCTGAAGGACCGCTGGTTCACCACCGGTGTGACGTTTGTGGGCGTCGCGCTTATTCTGTGGGGCCTGTTCAGCCTGCGTCACGAGATCGCCGCACTCTTCAGCGGAAGCAAAGGTGAAGTGACCTTATCCACGCTGGGGTTGGTCGGCGTGCTCGGCGCCATCGCGTATCTTTCGACGCAGTTTCCAGTGCGCTTCGATTGGAGCACGCAGAGCGAACATTCCCTGTCGCCGCAAACTAAAACCATGTTGCAGCGTTTGGATAAGCCGGTACACGTGGTGTTCTTCCACGATCCCGCCATGCGCGAAACAGTTGAACTCTACGATTTGATGGCCAAGGAAACGCCTAAACTCACAGTGGAATTGCACGATCCCATGGTCAATCCCGCCAAGGCGCGGTTGCTGGGCGTGCGGTTCGCCGGCACGGCGATCATGCAAAGCGCCGAACGCAAACTACGCATCGACGGCCCGACGGAAATCGATATCGCCAACGGTATTCTGCGCGTTTCGCAGGGTGTGACGCAGAAAGTCTGTTTCCTCGACGGCCACAACGAAGCCGATCCATTTAGCATCGAATCCCACGATCACATGGAAGGCAGCGCGGGACATGCCCACGGTTTGGGCGACAAGATGGTCATTCACGAATCCCACGGCATGGCAAAAGCCCGTGTGGCGTTGGAGGCCATGAACTACGACGTCGAAAAAATTTCGTTGCTCAAAGGCGGCGTCAACTTGGACGACTGCGCGTTACTCGTCGTTGCGGGACCGAAAAGCGCCTTGCAGCCGATTGAGGTGGACGGCATCAGCAAATATATCGACGCCGGACATAACACTATTTTCATGCTCGAACCGTTCGTCGAAACGGGGTTGGAAACGCTGCTGGAAAAATACGGCGTCAATCTCGATAAGACCATCATCATCGATCCGCCCAGCCATTTTTGGGCCGATCCGTCGGCGCCCGCTGTGACCGATTACGGTCTCCACCAAATCACCGAACAATTGCCGCTGACGTTTTTTCCCGGTGCGCGCTCGTTATCGCCGACCCAAATCCAGCCCTATGGCGTATCGGTATCGCCGCTGATCAATTCATCGAAAGCCAGCTTTGGCGAAACCACCTTCGACCGCGCCGAGTACAACGACGGCCAAGATAAGCCCGGCCCGACCACCATCATGGCCATGATCAATCGTCGCCCGGACACCGCGCGCAATGCCGCGGCGCTGATGGCGGAATTGCGCGGCGAAAAAGCGCCGCCGCAAATCACGCCGGTTGTGGAATTTAAACGTTCGCGCATCGCGGTATTCGGCGATGCGGACTTCGCGACCAATTCATTCTTTCATTTGGTCGGTAACGGCAAACTGTTTTTGAACACGGTCAATTACCTCTCGTCGAAAGAAAACCTAATCGGCGTCGAACCGCGCACCTTCGATCGTCCCAAAGTCAATCTGACTAATCGTCAGATGAAAGGCATGTTTTATTTGTCCATCGTACTGGTGCCGCTATTGCTCGCGGTAATCGGCACAGCGGTGTGGTGGCGGCAACGATGAGCGCGGCGCGCTCTCGGGTCTGGTTGATTTGGGCAGTATTGGCGGTTCTGATCGGCGCCATTGTCGTTTTGCAAATGCGCGGCCACAGCGCAGCGCCAGAGGCTCAAGACAGCCACGACGACGCGCCGCGCATGCTGTTTCCCATGAGCATGGAAACCGAAGTGTGGGCGCTGGAGATTTTTGAGAAGGGCGCATTGCATCGTTTCGAACGCGATGGGCAAGGCCTGTGGTTTTACCATGCCCACGGCGCACCGAAGGCGAACGATCCCACCCACGCGCACCAAACCGATACGACGCTGGCAGAGACCATTGCTAAAGCCCTGGAGGGACTGGGCAGAACGCGTCGCGAACGCGAGTTCGAAAAAGCTGACGCAGCCGAGTACGGCATGAACGAACCGGAAATGTTTGTGTTGCTTTACGCCAAGGACACAGCGCAGTTGCTCGACAAAATCACCGTCGGCAGCATGGCGCCCGACGGCCTGAGCCGTTACGTGAGCGGCAACAATTATCCCAAGGTGGTGTCGATCGCCAACTACCAAATCGAAAACTTACAAAATCTACTGAAGTCCGTCGGCGCGCCCGCGCCGCCTATCAAAAACTAAAATAAGGCATCGCCAGGAGCCCGTCAGGGCGCGGCGTTCCGGGCATGCAATGCCGGAAGGCAGGCAGGACGGGCATCTTCAAGGCATCACTGTTTAATTGGTCTTTTCTTCGACGACACCCGACTTCTTGTCGACACAGGCTTTCACTGCGACGAAACCGCGATGACGGAAATCCGCGTCGCAGGCTGCGAGCAGATTGGCTTTATCCGCCCCGTAGGATTTCAACGCGGCTTCCGCCTCGATATCCTTGTCGATACATTTTTTAACCTCACTCCAACCGTATTGGTTTTTTAATCGGCAACGGCTCACGATCGATTTATATTGTTCGGGATATTGCATCACCAGCGCGCGATTGGCGAAATTGTCTTTGATGCAGTTATCGATCATCTGCGTGCCCCATTCCGCATTGGAAAAATGACAGCCGGTGATGATTTCATCCTCTTCGCCGGCGCGAGCGTCGCTGCTCAGCAGCGCAAGCAACACCGCGCAACACGCGATGGAATGTCTGGGGCGACGCAACATCACGATCTCCTTGGAATACGTAATTCAGTTACGAATGATGAAGCACGAGGTCGTTACACGCAAGCGTTGACCAACGCCACCTACCGCGATACAGTCATTTAACTTTCTGCTCACGAGGACAACCATGAAGCACGATATTGATCCCGACGGCGCGCGCCTGCCCATCAAGCTGGACACGACGTCCAACGGCGAATTTCTTCCCGTGCCGCTATCCGCAACCAATCGCGCCGCGAATCGATTGGCCCATGCAGCGGCGGCCCACAACGCCAAGCGCAGCGGTTTAGCGCGGCGCGATTTTCTGATTTCCGCCTGCGGCGCGGCGAGCACGTTGCTCGCGTTCAATCAAGCGAACGCGGCGGCGGGCAAACGCGGCGGATGGTTCGATCTCGATAAAGAGGCAGCGCTCGATCAACAACTCGCCGCCGCAAGCGTTGAAGGCAAGGAGTTTATTTTCGACGTGCAAGGTCACTTTGTGAATCCAAAGGGCGCGTGGATAAAAACCTTGGCGCCCGATGCGCGGCCGCTTACCTTCGCAAGCAAGGCCCAATGCGCGAAGGCAAGCGAGCCCGGTGATCGCAGCTATTTGAATTGTCTGAATCATGAAGAATTTATTAAAGACGTTTTTCTCGACAGCGATACCGACATGATGGTGCTGTCGTTCGTACCCTCGCGCCGCAACGCCGAGCCGCTCACGATCGAAGAAGCCGATGCGACGCGGCGTATCGTCGATCGCATGGAAGGCACGCACCGGCTGTTGCTGCACGGGCGCGTCAATCCAAATCAACCGGGCGACATTGAAGCGATGGACGAACTGAAAGAACGCTGGGGCGTCAGCGCCTGGAAAACCTATACCCAATGGGGACCGGACAAGAAAGGATTTTTCCTCTCGGACGAACCCGGCACGCGCTTGATCGAAAAAGCGCGCAAGCTCGGCGTCAAGGTTATCTGCGTGCACAAGGGCATTCCGTTCGGCAAGCAATCCTACGAGCATAGCCAGTGCAGCGACATCGGCATTGTCGCCAAGCGCTACCCGGATATGAAGTTCATCGTCTATCACTCGGGCTTTGTCGCGACCAACCCCGAACGGCCCTACGATGAAAGCGGTGCCGCCGACGGCATCGATACCTTGGTGCATTCGCTACTCAAAAACGGCGTCGCGCCGAACAGTAATGTCTATGCCGAACTGGGCAGCACTTGGCGATTCGCCATGCGCGATCCCGATACGGCGGCGCACACACTCGGCAAGCTGTTGAAATATGTCGGCGAGGACAATGTGCTGTACGGTTCCGATTCGATTTGGTACGGCTCGCCGCAAGATCAGATTCAAGGACTGCGCACGTTTCAGATTTCGCCGGAATTCCAAGATCGCTTCGGTTATCCGGCGCTCACACCGCAATTACGCGCGCAGATTTTCGGCCTGAACGCGACCAAGCCCTATGGCATCAGTGCCGACGAGGTGCAGAAATACGCCCGCAATGATCGCATTGCCCAAGAAAAACTGGCATACAGCGAGCGGCCTGAGCCGCATTATCTGACCCATGGCCCAAAGAGCCGGCGCGAATTTTTGAATCTATTAAGCTGGAACGGCGGCGAACGCGCTTAAGCGTTTCAAACACCCGAAACGCTGTTTGGATTGTCGCTAAGACTTGCGTTCAGATGATCGGTATCGTTGATGCCACTTACCTCGTGCGGCGGTTTCGCG
>JANOGO010000157.1:0-12454 GCA_031406045.1 Pseudomonadota bacterium | reverse complement strand
CTAGCGCTTGAGCGAGGCGAACTGAACAATCGCATCGAGGTCGTCGGCTCGGACGAATTTTCTGCAGTAGCGCACAGTTTAAATTCCATGGCCACCGAGCTTTCTGCGCACCAGTTGCGGGAAGCCAAAACCCGACGCGAGCTGGAAGAACTGGTAAACGCGCGTACCGCCGAACTGCAGGCGGCGCTGGAAGCCATGCAGGACATGGATTCAAGACGCCGTAAGCTTTTTGCCGATATCAGCCACGAGCTGCGTACGCCCACGACGATAATACGCGGAGAAGCAGAAATCACCTTGCGCGGCAACAGCCGCAACCTTGTGGAATACAAAACGGCGTTACAGCGAATCGTCGATACCGCCCGTCATCTCGGGTTGGTCATCGATGATTTGTTGACCATGACGCGCAGCGACACCGACGCCCTGGCTTTGAAGCGACAGCCGCATGATCTAATGGAATCGTTAAATAAAGCGATAGAACAGGCCCGGATCCTGGCACATGAACGAAACGTCAGGCTCCATGCTCCGGCGCGGCCGCAACTTCTGACTTATGTCCTTGGTGATGGTCAGCGCTTGCGGCAAATGCTGGTCGCACTACTGGATAATGCGGTCCGATATTCCCGTCCCGGCGGAGAAGTGAAGGTTGAAATTTGCCGAGCGATGAGCAATGAGAACGAACCACAGTGTGAGATTCGGGTGATCGATCATGGGATTGGTATTCCGGAGGCGGAGCTCGCGCGGGTCTTCGATCGCAACTTCCGCGGGGAAAGCGCGAGATTGTTCCGAGCGGATGGGAGCGGCCTTGGCCTATCTATTGCGAAATGGTTGGCGAAGGCGCACGGCGGAGACGTCGCGATAAAAAGCGTACCGGATTTGGGGACAACTGCGATTCTGCGACTGCCGTTGCTACCTTCGCCGGCCGAGCTCGAGGCGTAGTAACTTGAACATCTTGGTGGTCGAAGACGAAGAGCGCATTTCGAGCTTTCTCGAGCGCGGGCTGCGGGCTGAAGGCTACCGGACAGAAGTCGCGCGAACCGGCCCCGATGGATTGGCGAAGGCGCGCGAAGCTTCCATTAGCGGCATTGAGACCGTGATGTTGCTTGACATCATGCTGCCTGGAATGAACGGCCTAGAAGTCTGCCAAACGCTACGCGCGGCCAATATTCATATTCCAATTCTAATGCTGACGGCGTTGGGTGCGCTGGAAGATCGGGTCACGGGACTTCGCATGGGGGCTGATGACTATTTGACCAAGCCTTTTGAATTCGAAGAATTGCTGGCGCGCATCGAAGCTTTGGCGCGACGCGGCCGTGAGCAGGCGCCACCGCGTACCCGATTGGCGATCGCCGATCTTGAGCTCGACCTAGCAACGATGCGCGCCACCCGCAGCGGCGTGACGATTGAGTTCACTGCCAAAGAACTCGCATTGCTGGAACTACTGATGTCTACTCCCGGCAGACTGTTCAGTCGCGAGCGCATCCTCGCCAGCGTTTGGGGTAGTAACGAAGATCCCCTTACCAACGTCGTCGATGTATATATCGGGCGATTGCGTGCCAAGGTCGATCAGGGTCGCGAACGTCCGCTGATTCATACGGTGCGTGGACTAGGCTATCGTCTCGAGTTACTTGGGTAGTTTCTTTTTCGCTGTGGGGCCATTCTCGGCAAGGCCTCGTGAATATTGGCCCCCAGGCTAACGTACGTTTCATAGAATGACAGAATTCCGATCCCCTGGCGGCTAACAATGACCTGGCAACGCTACAAAAATTTGACGACTTCGCGATCGTTTCGACAAAACGTCAGCCTAAGCTTTTGATTGCGACTAACATCCAGCTTGGCGCCGTTGGCGTATAAAGCGATATTGAGAAATTAGGAGAACACTTGATTATTCGACCCTCGACGGACATCGTGCCGTCTGAAATTACCGATAAGTCGCTTTATTTAAAGCGTCGCGAATTTTTGCAATTGAGCGCCGCGACCGGATTGACGGCGCTGGCCGGCGGTTTATTGTTACCGCGTGATGCGGTCGCGTTGACGAAACTAAATGCCGCGAAAAAAGCTACAGCGACCGCGGAAGATCCGCTTACGCCGCTGCGCGATGTGACCAGCTACAACAATTTCTACGAGTTCGGCACCGATAAATCCGATCCGGCGGCCTATGCTTCAACGCTGAAAACACGGCCATGGACCGTTGCGGTGGAAGGTGAAATCAAGCGTCCGAAAACTTACGATATCGACGAATTGCTCAAGCTTGCGCCGTTGGAAGAGCGTATTTATCGTCTGCGCTGCGTCGAAGGTTGGTCGATGGTGATTCCGTGGATCGGCTATTCGTTGAGCGAATTGATTAAGCGCGCTGAGCCAAACGCCAAGGCAAAATATGTCGAGTTCACGACACTGCAAGCGCCGGATCAAATGCCGGGACAAAAATCGGCGGTGTTGAATTGGCCTTATGTTGAAGGATTGCGCTTGGACGAGGCGATGAATCCGCTCGCGCTGCTGTGCGTCGGACTTTACGGCGAGGTGTTGCCGAATCAAAACGGCGCGCCGATTCGCATCGTCGTGCCGTGGAAATATGGCTTTAAGAGTGCGAAGTCGATCGTCAAGATTCGCTTCGTCGAGAAGGAGCCATTAACCGCTTGGAATCGCGCCGCGGCGAGTGAATACGGCTTTTACTCCAACGTTAATCCGGACGTTGATCATCCGCGTTGGACCCAAGCGAAGGAGCGCCGCATCGGCGAATTCGGCAAGCGCAAGACGCTGCTGTTCAATGGTTATGCCGATCAAGTCGCTGCGCTTTACACCGGTATGGATTTGAAGAAATCGTTCTGAAATGACGTTGTTTGGGCGCATTAAAACGTTGGACAGCAAACAAGTGGCGCGGCTGAAGTTCGCCGCGTTCTTGCTGGCGTCGCTACCTTTCCTGCTGCTGGCGCTACGCGGCTGGAACTCGTGGCGCGGCCAGCCGTTCAATCTCGGCGCCAATCCGATCGAATTCATCACCCGTAATTTAGGCGAATGGACGCTGATCTTTTTAATGATTACGCTTGCCGTGACACCATTGCGCCGATTTAGCGGATGGCAATGGCTGATCAAATTGCGCCGCATGCTCGGGCTATTTGCGTTCTTTTACGCGGCGCTGCATTTCGTGACTTACATCTGGCTCGATCAGTTTTTTGACGTGCAGGATATCGTTAAGGACGTTATCAAGCGGCCGTTTATCACCGTCGGCTTTGCGGCGTTTCTCGGCTTAATTCCGCTCGCGATTACATCGACGAACAGCATGGTCAAGCGGCTTGGCGGGAAGCGCTGGCAGGCGCTGCATCGGCTCGTCTACGCCGTTGGAATCTTGGGCGTCGTGCATTATTGGTGGCTGGTGAAAAAGGATATACGCGAGCCGTTGCTTTATGCCGCGATTCTATCGCTATTGCTTGGATTGCGAATTTACTGGCGTCTGCAAAAACGCCAACAGGCCACCGTGGCCGCATCGGGCGCGGTGCAGCGGGTGTAGGAAAACGTAGGAAGAGTCGCCGCCATCCTACCGCACAGTGACGCTTGCGCGACTGAACGGCGGCGTTTCGCGAGAAAGCCCTAAGAAAAGATAGGCTTGATCAGCGGGGCGGGCGCCATCGGCGAAGACATCGGCTTTTTCGCCATTGGCTTCTTGGCAGCGGGCTTCTTCGCTACTGCCTTCTTTGCCGGTGCTTTCTTGGCAGGTGCCTTTTTCGCAGCAGGCTTCTTAGCCGCAGCTTTTTTCGCTACCGGCTTCTTAGCTACCGCTTTTTTCGCTGCGGGCTTCTTCGCCACTGCTTTCTTGGCTACCGCTTTTTTCGCGGCGGGCTTTTTAGCTGCAGGCTTCTTTGCTGCCGCTTTCTTAGCTGCTGGCTTTTTCGCCATCGGCTTTTTGGCGGCGGGCTTTTTCGCAGCCGGCTTCTTGGCTACCGCTTTCTTGGCGGCGGGCTTCTTAGCTGCGGGCTTTTTCGCGGCGGGTTTCTTTGCCGCGGGTTTCTTTGCTGCTGTTGCCATATATATAACTCCTTAATAAAGTTTTACCGTATGGTCTGCTAAGACTCGTGCAACGTTGCCAGCACGACCAAGCGCATCGGTGAGCGAATCAACTTAGTGACAACAACTCGAACACCATCACTACACTTGACTTTTATCTTGGTGTTTGAATTCTATGGCAAGCTTTTCGAAAATGAAAAGGAAATCAATGATTTTGGTAATGTTTTTTGCATGATTTCTAACTGAATGGTATCGAGTCGATACTAATTGATGCAAGTGTGCAATTTTTACACGCGGTGTTGCGACGCAATCGGCGACGCGTTCGTTATGCGTCGCTGAGGGTAAGTTAGGGCAACAATTTCTCGTGCGCGTAGAGGTCTTGGAGTGCTTCCCGGGCGCGAATCAAATGCGTTGTCGCGCCGTCGACCATCACTTCCGCGGGGCGCGGCCGGGTGTTGTAGTTCGAACTCATCACGCTGCCGTAAGCGCCCGCCGACAACACCGCGACCAGATCGCCGGGCGCAAGCGCGAGCATGCGCGCGCGCGCCAGGAAGTCGCCGCTCTCGCAGACCGGGCCGACAACATCGTAAAGCGTTGCCGTTTCCCCAGCGCGCGGCGCAACGGCAACGACTTCGTGATAGGCGTCATAAAGAGCGGGGCGAATCAAGTCGTTCATAGCGGCATCAACGATCGCGAAGCGCCGCTCGCCGCCTTGCTTAATGTATTCCACTCGCGTCAGCAGCAATCCTGCATTACCGACCAGCGAACGGCCCGGCTCGAATATCAGTTGCTGGTTGCGGCCCGCTAAACGTGAATTCAGCGCCGCCGCATAATCTTTGAGCGCGATCGGTTGCTCGTCTTTATAGCGAATGCCGATGCCGCCGCCGAGGTCGATGTGATGCAGCGAAATGCCGTCACCCTCGAGCTGATCGACCAGTTGCAAGACTTTATCCAGCGCATCGCCGAACGGCGCAACATCCGTGATTTGCGAGCCGATATGGCAGTCGATGCCGACGATTTCGATCGACGGCAGCGAGCGCGCAGCCTGGTAAAGCGCACGCGCGTCTTCAAAAGCGACGCCGAATTTATTCTCTTTCAAACCCGTCGCTATATAAGGATGGGTCTTCGGATCGACATCGGGATCGACGCGAATCGAAACCGGCGCGCGCTTGCCCATGTCGCGTGCGACGTCGGCGAGGCGTAATAACTCGGGGTGCGACTCGACGTTGAAGCACAGAATATTGTGGCGCAGCGCGGCGCGCATCTCTTCCGCGCGCTTGCCGACACCGGAGAAAACCACTTTGCGCGGATCGCCGCCCGCAGCCAAAACGCGCATTAACTCACCTTCGGAGACGATGTCAAAACCCGCGCCACGCTTGGCGAATAGGCCGAGGATCGCGAGATTGGAATTGGCTTTCGCGGCATAGCAAACCAACGTAGGCTGATTCGGAAAGGCATTTGCAAACTCATCGTAAGCGCGCTCGAGCGTGGCTTTAGAGTACACGTAGCACGGCGTGCCGAATTCTGCCGCGATGCGCGTGAGCGAAACATTCTCAACGAATAGTTGGTTTTGCATCGATTGCACTAAGGGCTGACTCATTTTTTTTGCTCTTTTTGCGGCGTCGGTTCGGGATTCGGCAAGCTCAATGGTCCTTTCAGGCCGCATCCGGCGAGCAATAAAAGCAGAATTGCTAGCCTTACGATATTGACCATAGTATGCTCACCGCAGAAAATTGAAATTCGATGGTATCACAGCCCCGGCGGGCGATTCGAGCCAACGAGGCGGCTTAATCGTGATGCAAAAAAGGCCGACAAAAGTATTCGATGGCTGGAGAGCCGCATGGATATTACTTCTACAGGCATCGGTGATTTTTCGAAAAAGCGCTCGAAGCGAACCAAAATGTATGAAAATTTACGATCAAATCGGATATTTTCATATAATTCAGAGAGATAGAAATCTGATTGTATCGACTCGATACTAATTTTTTGATAAATTGCATGATTGATAATTTAGTGTCGAGTCGATACTAATTAAAGGTGGCGAGATATGCTCAAAAATCCGGTGGCGATGTTGCAGTTGGTCGAGCGCTTAGGCAATCTAATCCGCGCCGAAATGCGCCGCGTGATCGGCCAAGAAGGGCTCCAGCCGGTGCATTTGGAGGCGATGCTGTTTTTAAACCAGGCCAATCGGTTCAGCAATACGCCGCAATCGTTGGCCGAATTTCTCGGCGTCACCAAGGGTACGGTCTCGCAGAGTTTGCTGGTATTGGACCGCCGCGGACTGATCGAACGCTATCAAGATGAGGTTGATCGCCGTGTTGTGCGCCTTCGCTTGAGCCAACAAGGCGAGGAAATGCTCGAAGCTATGCAGCCGGCGTCGTTGTGGCAATCGGCCACCCGCAACATCAGCGCCAACCGCATCCGCAACGGCGTCTCGGCCCTGCGCGAGACGCTTTACATGCTGCAAAGCTACAACGGCGCGCGGACTTTTGGGGTGTGCAACACCTGCATTTACTGCCAGCGTAAGAGCCAACGCACCCATCATTGCGCATTATTCGCCGAGCGATTATCCGGGCCAGAGACGAGACTCGTTTGCCGCGAGCACGTGCCGAAATCCACCACTTAAGGGTTGTTGAGTTTAGATTTGGCGCGCTGAACGGCGGCGCGAACTTGATCCGGCGCCGTGCCGCCGATGTGATTGCGCGCGGCGAGCGAGCCTTCCGGCGTCAACAATGCCAGGGCATCTTGCTCGATGAGCGGTGAAAACTCGCGCAACGTCGCCAGCGGTAGCTTACTCAGATCGCAATTTAGACCTTCCGCTGCGCGCACCGCGCGAGCGACGGCTTCGTGGGCGTCGCGAAACGGCACGCCTTTTTTTACCAAATAATCCGCTAGATCAGTCGCGGTTGCGTGGCCTTCCAACACGGCTTGACGCATCGCATCCGGGTACACCGTCACTTCTTTGAGCATATCGGCGAAGATGGTCAGCGTCATCAGCAGCGTATCGACGGTGTCGAACAGCGGCTCTTTATCCTCTTGATTGTCCTTGTTATAGGCCAGCGGTTGGCCTTTCATCAAGGTCAACAGCGCCATTAAGTGACCGTTTACGCGCCCGGTTTTGCCGCGCGCGAGTTCCGCTACGTCGGGATTTTTCTTTTGCGGCATGATGCTTGAGCCGGTGCAAAAGGCATCAGCGAGCTCGATAAAGCCGAATCTGGGGCTCATCCAAAGAATCAATTCTTCCGACAATCGCGACAAATGGGTCATGACCAACGCTGCGGCGGCACAAAACTCGATCGCGAAATCCCGATCGGACACCGCGTCCAATGAGTTTTCGCACACGCCATCGAAACCCAATTCCTTTGCGACGAACGCCCGATCAATCGGAAAACTTGTTCCGGCCAGCGCGGCTGCGCCGAGCGGCAAGCGATTGACGCGCTTTCGACAGTCGGCCATGCGCCCGAGATCGCGCTCGAGCATTTCGAAATAGGCCAGCAAGTGATGGCCGAAGGTCACCGGCTGCGCGACTTGCAAATGAGTGAAGCCGGGCATCAGCGTTGCCGCGTGAGTTTCCGCCACGCCAACGATGGAGCCCTGGAATTTCCTGATCGCCGCAATAATTTGGTCGATCGCATCGCGTAAAAACAGCCGGATGTCCGTCGCCACTTGGTCGTTGCGTGAGCGTCCGGTATGGAGCCGCTTGCCGGCATCGCCGACCAAATCCGTCAGGCGCTTTTCGATGTTCAGATGAACATCCTCGTGATCAATCAACCAAACAAATTTTCCAGCACGAATATCCACCAAGATTTCTGCCAGGCCGCGCTCGATGGCGGTAAGATCCGCCGCACCGATGATCGCTTGCTTCGCCAACATCCGTGCGTGAGCCAGCGATCCTTGAATATCGAATTCCGCCAAGCGCCGATCGAATTCAACCGAGGCCGTGTAGCGTTTGACCAATTCTGCAACAGGTTGCGAAAAGCGGCCTGACCAGGCTTTGGCGGAATCGTCTTGTTGACCGGACATGGAAAAAGCTGCTTACAATTAACGGATGGCCAGTATAAATCAAAACACGCCACCGCCTGCGCTGCCGGATTTTTGCAATCTTGGCGTGATGTTGCGAGTTATTTTTATAGTAAATGGCATGGGTGTTCTTGCCGGTTTCGCACGCAAACCAAGTTGGCCGGGGTTTTGGCAGGAGTTTTTGCCGCTGTCGGTTTTCATTCAGCCGGCGCTGCTCGCCAGCCTGCTTTTGCTCTGTGCGTTGCGCCGGGGCTTTGGGGCTCGGCCTTATCGGGAATTCGTTTTGGCGGTGTTTGCGCTCGAGGCTGGAATTGGCATTGCCCTTTATTTCGGCATTCGGGCCATCATCCCGCAGGATGATTTCCTCTCCTTGCCCGCAGTATTAGGATTTGTACTCGTCACAACCGCGATTGTTTTGTTTTATCTGAATCTGCGCAGCCGCGCGCTCTCACCCGCAATTACCGAGGCGCGCCTTCAGGCTCTGCAAGCGCGCATTCGCCCGCATTTTTTGTTCAATAGTTTGACGGCGGTGCTAAGCCTGATGCGCGCCGATCCGCGCCGCGCCGAGCGCGTGCTCGAAGATTTAGCCGATTTATTTCGCGTATTAATGGGTGACAACCGCCAGCTTGTGCCGCTGCAAAACGAGTTTGTGCTGTGTCGCCAGTATCTCGAACTCGAACAACTCAGGCTCGGCGAGCGCCTAAAGGTCGCGTGGCATATCGACAACATGCCGGAAGACGCGCTAGTGCCGCCATTAATTTTGCAGCCGTTGCTGGAGAATGCGGTTTATCACGGCATCGAACCCTCCGCCGAGCCAGGCGAGATCAATATCAATATTTATCGCAATCGCGACCACGTTTATTTTGTGTTGCGTAATCCCTACCACGGCGATTCCGGCAGCCATCATCAAGGCAACAAAATGGCGCTGAACAACATTCGAGAACGCCTCGCGCTGCATTTCGACGTGGAAGCCAGCATGAAAAGCCAAGTGGTCAGCAACGGATATCAGGTCACGATCACGATTCCCTACACGACTAAACGTTAATGGAGGCGCCGCTGAAAATTTTGGTGGTCGACGACGAACTCCCGGCGCGCAACCGGCTGAAAGAGATTTTGCTGGATGTCAGCGAGCACGTCAGCCTATCGGTCGTCGCCGAAGCGGGCGATGGGAAAAAAGCGATCTCAATGCTGAACGAGTTAAACGTCGAAATCGTGCTGCTCGACATTCGCATGCCCGGCATGGATGGCATCGAAGTTGCGCGCCATTTGCAGAATCTCGCGGCACCGCCGGCGATCATTTTTACGACGGCGTTTGATGCCTATGCCGTTAAAGCGTTTGAGCTGAATGCTGTCGATTATTTGTTGAAACCCATTCGGCGCGAGCGCTTGCAGGCGGCGCTGGAAAAAGCTAAGGCGCGATTGGGCGCGCGGCTCACCGGCTTGGAGCAATTGCAACAGCGCGCGCGCGGTCACCTAAGCGTATCGGAGCGCGGCAAAATTCTGCTGGTTCCATTGGCCGAGATCATTTACCTGCGCGCCGAATTGAAATACATCACGATCAAAACCACTGAACGCGAGTATTTGTTGGAAGAATCGCTGACTAATTTAGAAGAAGAATTCGGCGAACATTTTTTGCGCGTTCACCGCTCTTGTCTGGTCGCGCGCAGCGCAGTGCGCGGTTTTGAGCGCGTCGCGGAAGAAGGCAGCGACGGGCGTTGGGTGGTCATGCTAAACGGCAGCGATGAAAAACTGCCCGTGAGCCGGCGGCAACAGCATATTGTTCGGGAATTTAGGGGTGCCTGAAGAAGTGCGCCCTGATTGATTCTTCAAGGCATATGCCTTGAGACGCACTATCCATAAGCCTCCCGGCATGGCGCTTATAAATAGGCACGATGCCAGATTTCAAGGTTGAGTAAACACCAAATCAATTTCTCGTGGTTTTGCCGGCCCTGCATGTGCTCGTTCAGCATCTTTTTTAGGGGTTCGATGTGGTAGTACGACCGAATCTTCGAGTTTGGGCCGGTTAAATGATCGTAAACGTAGTCGCGCATCGGGCCACGAAACCACTCGTTGACGGGCATGCTAAAACCGACCTTCGGCCGATCCAGAATTGCTTTAGGCAAAATACGGCTCATCGCTTCGCGCAGAATCCATTTGCCGCGCCGATTTCGAATGCGATAACGATCCGGCAGGCTGGAAACAAATCCGGCGAGCACGTGATCCATAAACGGCATGCGCGCTTCAAGGGAGGCGGCCATGGTCATACGATCGCCGCGCTCAAGCAGATTATCCGGCAGCCAACTTGTTTGATCAAAATATAAAATCTTCCGCAACGCTGAATTGTTGGCGGAAACGTCAAAAGGCGGCGTTTTGTTCGACGCCGGCGCAGTAGGTCGCAAGTGGGATAATCGAGCAAGCTCAGCGGAGGAGAGCGCGCCAAACCAGCGCGGCATCCGCTCATTAAACGAATCCAGCCCGAGCGTAGCCACCGCGGTCTTAAGGCTACGGAAACGATAGGGAAGGCGCTCCACGATCGCTTCGATTACATGTCGCCGCAAAAATTTGGGCAGCAGTTGGTATGCGCCGGCAAAAGACTCGACTACATGTTTGTTGTAACCGCCGAGAATTTCGTCGCTGCCTTCGCCGGTGAGCACCATCTTCACACTTTTTCGCGCTTCAACGGACAGCAGATAAATGGGGATGTCGGCGGTTTCGGAAATGGGCGCATCGCGGTGGCGCACGAGCTTTGGCAGCTCGTCCATCATGTGATCGGCGGAAATGATCAGCTCGTGGTGATCGGTTTTGAAATGATCGGCGATGACTTTCGCGTATTGCAGCTCGCTATATTTCGCTTCGGAAAAACCAACCGAAAAAGTTTTGACCGGCAAATTACTGTGGCGCGACATCAGCGCGACAATGGCGGAGGAATCCAACCCGCCGGACAAGAACGCGCCAAACGGGACATCGCTGATCATGCGAATGCGTACGGCTTCGTCCAATTGTTCTAAAAACGCACCGACTGGATCGGCAGGTTCGGCATGTTGATTGAACGCAAGTGAATCAGGCGGCGTGAAGTAACGCGTTTCCCGCAGTATTCCATTTTCCCAAACCGCGTAACTGCCGGGATTGAGCTTGCGGATGCCTTGAAACAGTGTTTGCGGCCCGGGCACGTAGCGAAACGTGTGGTAATCCCATAGCGCGTTTTCTTCAAGCCGCGCATCAACGCCGGGAAATTTAAGGATCGATTTTATCTCCGAGGCAAAGACCAGGTTGCCATCGCGTTCATGCAAAAAAAGCGGCTTCTTACCAAACGGATCGCGCGCTAACAGCAAACGCTGTTTACGATTATCCCAAATTGCGAACGCGAACATACCGCGTAAATGCGTCACGCAGTGATCGCCGAACTCCTCATAGGCGTGAACGATGGTTTCGGTGTCAGACGCCGTGGCGAATCGATGGCCGCGACGAATCAATTCTTCACGCAGCGGCTGAAAATTATAAATCTCACCGTTAAACACGATTTGCACGCTGCCATCTTCATTGCCGATCGGCTGGTGGCCGGTTGCCAGGTCGATAATTGACAGGCGGCGATGACCCAGCGCGACTTGCGGCGCGCTCCCGCTCGGCTGATTGAACCAAAAGCCTTCGTCGTCGGGGCCGCGATGACTTATTGCGTTCGTCATTGAGCGCAAGATTTCCCCGCGTCGGTTCAACCAGTGGTGGTGCAGGAATCCGGCTAGGCCGCACATGGCTGTTCGCTACTCAAGGCCGGGCGCAACAGAACTTGGCCCAAGCTAAAGATTTTCAGCAGGCAATTTACTGCGCGCGGGGGCCAAGTTAACGGTTGAATCAGTCGATGTGAGCGTTAACTTGGCTATGGATTTAAACTAAACAAATCGCGCGAGAAGATTGCGCGTCATTTTCTGGGCCGCAGGATTGACGTTTGGCTGCCAACCACCGTCGTCTAGCCCCCACAGAAATTGCATTGAGCCAGTTGCAAACACAATCGCACTACTTGGTGCGGTGTAAATTGTCATGTCCGAAAACCCAGTTTTCTCTCCGGTATTTAACGGCGAATGAGCGAGGCGAACCAGACCGGGTGGGCTATTTCCGAAGATCCGATCAGCTTCGTAACCCAACAGATTTGTTAATCGATCGCCATTGTTTAGACCGGTTCCCGAGAAAATCCAATGAGAAGCGTTGTCGACTACGATATCGCCATGAACTGGGTAAAAATCGAACATCGTTCCGATTAGTTGCTCTTCGGGGAGGTTCACTATCGGGTCACGCCACTGCGTGGTTACGAGTTGATTATTAACGCCATACATGGGATCTTCCAGCAAACGCTCTTTGTAGCAAACCATGGTCCTATTCGAGCCGCCGGTAGCGCTTCGCTCAAACCGAATTTGCCAATAGCAATCGTTGGCGCCAAAAAAGG
>JANOGO010000111.1:0-6178 GCA_031406045.1 Pseudomonadota bacterium | reverse complement strand
CGGAGTGGACCGCGGCCTCGTCGTTCCAGACCGCCGGTCTCCAGTGGACGGTGGAGATCTGGCCCAAGATCGCGACGGCGGCCGCGTTCCACTCCGACCTTCCGGTCGTCGTGGCGGTGCTCGGCTGCGGGCTTTAGCGTTTGCATGTTGTAAACATATACAAAGCCGGGCGCGCTGATGACAAAGGCTTTACCCGCAGCAAAGTTCACACCGGTCATACCGGGGCCGCTCTCCAGCGTCGCGGCCACGGTGTTGGTACGCGTGTCGATGATCGAGATCGTCTCGTCACCGTTATTCACCGTGATCGCATACTTACCGTCGTGGCTCAAGTAAGCCCGCCAAGGGTCTTTGCCGACACGAATAACTTTGATTACCTTGTCGTCGCGCGTATCGATCACGCCGACCACACCGAGATCGCCGTCGGCGGCGTAAAGATAGCGCCCGTCGCTGCTCGGCGTCGCATTGGAGATGCCCTTGATTTCGCCGAGGTAGCGCGATGGATCCAGTTTCGCAATGCCCGGCACTTCGGCGATCTGAATTTTCTTCGACAACTCGTGGCGCTTGACGTCGATCACACTGACCCAATGAGCGCCGTAGTTACCGACATAGGCTTTTGAGCCATCGGGTGTGAAGGTGATGTTAAGCGGCTCAACCAGGCCTTCGATGGTTTTGATAACCGTCAGCGAAACCATGTCGATGACCGACACGGAATCGCCATCGGGATTACCCTGGTAATAGAAACGACCGTCGGGCGAGAACGCCAGATGTTCCGGTCCGAGACCGACGGGAATGGTCTTGACCAGCTTCAAATTAGCGACGTCGATGACGTAAGCCTTATTCGCGCGCGTCCCACCGGTCACTACGTAGCGGCCGTCCGGCGACATCATCACCATGTGCGGGTTGACGTTGTTGCCCAAGAAAACTTTGCCGACCAATTTCTTGGTCTTGATGTCCATGAACGCGATATCGTTTGAATCGCGGTTCACGATCATCACCACCGAAGTAGGATCGGCGATGACCGCGCCTTCAGGCATGGCCATCTTCATGTCATCGGCGGCCAGCGTCGTGGCGCTGATCAGTGGAAACACAATGGTCAAAAAAAAGTGCGTGAGCTTATGCATAATTTTCCTCGTCGATATTTAAGGTGAACTTAGAAGCTGGCGTTGAGCCGCAGACCCGGCACCAAAAAGCCGACTTTCTCTGCACCACCACCGGACAGCAGGACGTGCTGCAGATGGAACGACAAAGCTAGACGATCGGCGAGGCGCAAATGGTAATAGGCTTCGAGCAAATCTTCTTTGGCCCCGGAGGCAAGATCGGCGCGGGAGAGTCCCACACCCCAACTGTCTTCCGGATTGATTACAAAACCGTTTTTGAACTGGAAGCCTGCGCTGTAGAATTTATCCTTGCCGCCCTCGGCATCGCTGCTCCCGAAACGACCGAACAGCGTGAATGCCGACGTGATCTTTTGATCGATGCTGATGCCGAACGCCGACAGATGACGGTCGGTGCTGTTGTCGCGCCGATACCAAAGGCGATAGTTGCCCTCCTGCAATCCAAATGGCCGAGCAAGATAGCCCACTTCCGCCAACGTATAAATCGACTTCGATAGATTGGTCGCCGCCGGATCGCTCTGTTGGAAACCAAGCTTGGCAGTGAATCCTGACTTCGGATCAAACACCGCCGCAACTCCCGCGCCATTGCTGGACAAGCCCAACGCGGGATTATTCACCAACGCATCGCTGAGGAATTGCGTGGTTTCGTCGTTCGCAACGGCATTGCGGTCGAAGAACGCGGTGAGGTCAAGGCGGCCAAACGTCAGCGACAACTTCTGATCGAAAATTTCCGTATTGATCCACGCTTCGCGCAACGTCAAACGATTGTCTTCACCCAGGCGCGCCGTGTAACCGTTGAGCAAGGTCAACGGCTCGATCTCGATGTCCGGCGTTGAACCGCTCAAGCCGACCACATCGGCGTAGAAAGTCGTGTTTTGTGCCAAGTCCGCAGTAAAAAACAGGTCCGCAGAAGCCAACGCGTAGAAATTACCATCGGCTTCTTTTTTTTCTCCCTTGGTCTGCACGGCCGTCTGCAACGTCATCGCTGCCGTGACCCCGAGTGCAACGCGGTTACTGGCATCGCCTTCCAGCGCTTCTTCGATTTTTTCGTTGATCGTCTGGCGCCGGTACACCCGCTCTCGCGCGTAACGAACGGTTTTCTTGGCGCCTTTGATTTCCTGTTCGGACTCGTTGCCATCTTTGTCAATCCACACTTCCGTTTGCTTCACACGCGTTTGCGGATCGGACAGCACCGCGCTCGATTCAAGATCGTTCAATCGTTTTTCCAGCGCCTCCATGTTACTCAAACGCTTTTCCAATGCCTCGATGCGATCGAGCAAAATTTGTGGATCTGTGTTTCGATCTATTGGCGCCGAGTCGGCCGCCAGTGACGGCATCGATTGCAATGCGCTAAAGCTAAGCACAATGCAATGGACCAACGACCGCACAGCACTACTTCGTTTCACTCGATTGATATACACTTTTGCCTCCATTTTTTAAAATCACAGTTGAGTTATTTCACCTTCCGCCAATGTCGGCGATCCCATTTGCGTTACACGTACGCGCGCATTCAATAGCACAGCAATCGGCCTGGGAGGCAATACCGGTGCGGCTTCCAGGGCATTGCTTTAGCATTGAAGAGCGTGTAGACCCAACATCGCGTCGAATTCATCGAAGTTCCGATGAACGTTAAGCTGATTACGTTAAAACTAACGGTCGAATTAGGTAGCGATGTGGTCGTCGAGAATCATTCGGGGGAATAAAAATCGAATGCTCGAACGCGATGCGGTAATTTCGATGTATCGGATTTGAAATGCTGACTGACGGCTCGCTCGGAGATTGAGCGCCGCAGAGAAATTCGCTGGATGAAATTGGAATAAAGTATTTTGATGCGCAAGCACAAGCGATTGCGGGTGCATCGCGGGGCGGCGCTTGGCTGTCGAAGCTGACAAACTTTTCGCTGCGGATACGTGTGACGGCGTATCGGTCAGCTACCCATCGCGGTGGTTTCGCAACGACGATGTGCGCATGACGACCAGAGACGATATGTTCTGGCGTTTTGTTAACATCCGACTCAATGTGATTGGTGTGGGTAACACCAATTTTCATCGGCGCCACTGACGCGGGCCTAGCTGTAGGGTGGATCAAGCGGAGCGGATCCAACCTGTTTCCCGAAAATGATCGCGCTCCGTGATCCGCCCTACCTTCGAATACTGGCGGATAGAAATTAAAACTAGCAACCTCGATTTTCGCTGGCTCTGCCGTCGTTCGCGTCGCGATCAGAATCGGCTCGGAATCAACGCTATTCTCCTGCCCTACGGCAAAGGAATTCAACACCAATGGCAACGGAATGGTGAACATGATGGTCCAAAATCGATCGGCATTAAGCGAAAACATTTTTGCAACCCCTTCATGTCCGGCTCGCGATTTAGCGGAAACGCAAGCGAAAATAATCTTCATGTCTTGGCATGCCAAGAGAATATTCACGTTACTGGTATTTCTTACTTCAAGCGATCGGGGCGCAGCAGCAATCTTTCAACACGCTCACCCCCGACCACGTGGCGCGTTAATATTTCGTCGATATCATCCTCGTTGTTATACGTATACCAAACGCCTTCGGGGTAAATCACCATCGCCGGACCGAATTGGCATTGATTCAAACAGCCCGCCAAGTTGGCACGTATTCGATCTCCTAAACCCGTCGCCATCGCGCGACGACACATGTAATCGCAAAGCCGCCGGGCATTCTTGCTACCGCAACAACCCCGCAGATGCCCGGCGGGCCTCTCGTTTATGCAACAAAAAATATGCGATTCATAAACCAGCGGCGGATCGTCTTTACGAGGCCCCATGAGCTAGCTAAGCGCGCGGCGCTGCCCCAACTTGTGAAACACGTAACCCTGAATACTTCCGAGAGCAAGCCAAAAAATCGCGGCGGTAATCAAGGCCAACAACGCAAAGCGCTGTGACAGCTCTTTGGGCAGAATGGCGACCTGACCTTCGATCGGTTGCGGCGCGCCGATAATATGCGGAAGCAGAATCAGCACGATGCCAACCGGTATCCACAGCGCTTTAGAGTGCGAGCGAGCATAAAACCACGCGCCCAATCCCAACGCGGTTGCCACGGCCGTACCGACCCACCATAGTTGCCGCGCAACAAGATCGGCATACGGTGAGCCGGGCGGTTGCGGCGGAAGCCCGAGCGCCGGCGCCAGTTGAAACACCAAAAACCCAGCAACTCCAAGCGCCAACCCGGTTCGCCAGCCGACCGATCGCATTTGCGAGAAGCACGCGCCCAACAGCAGCGCGTACCCGATCGCGACGAGCACGGAAGTTAGCGCGGTGTAAAACGTCCGCTCGAAACCGTCTTTCGGTTCCCATGTTGCCGATCCATGATCGTGAGCGCCGTGGTCGTGCGCTGCGTCCGCCGTTTCTTTCGCGACCGGCGTACTCGCTTCAGGCTTTACCCCGCCTTGCTCATAAACTTCCGCTTGCGCGATGAGCGGCACGGTGGTGAACATCTGCACCAGCGTAATCAACACGCCGGTGATCAATCCGGCGATCACCGCAGACAACACGATGTGCCGGAATGATCGCTGACCGCTTAGTGGCATGGAAAGACCATGGCGTGTCGCGTGTCGTGCGCCGCGTTATGGGCGACGCTGATGTTGGCGAAGCCAACGCCGAAAATCACAACGGCGCCCAGAATCGCTGCGAACATGGCCGGCCACTTACTGCCGATTGCAGCGCCGTGCGCAACAAGATCGCTACCCGCCAAAGTGGAAGTTGCGAGGGTGTTATCGGTGAATTGCGTTGTCATGATAAAAAGCTCCTTTTGTTAAGTGAATGACAGTTCAACAGCTAACCTCAAAACATCTTTCAGACCACTTCGCACAAACCCGTTTAATGAGTGTGCGCGATACAGCTTGCTAAACCTTCGGCAAGTTTTTCACGATTGAGCTTCCGCCCGATCATGACGAACTCGCTACGCTTTATTTCATGGTCTTGCCAAAGCTTAAACGGACGCATCGACGTCAACATGCGCACGCTCTGAAAAACAACGCGCTCGCGAAACCCTTGCGCGTAAAACACACCTTTACTGCGAAATAAATCTTCACCTTGCTCTTGCAAGATCGACGTCATCCATGTCATGAAGCGATTGACGTCGATCGGCCGATCTTCGCGCAATACGATAGAGCCGATCTCGGGATCGTGTTCGTGCTCCAAGTCATCCAAGAATTGCGGATCGACTTCCAATTTAGCCTCCAGCTCGAACGCGCCAACGTCCAGGATTTTCGCTAAATCAACAACACCATGGTCGGTGTAATAAATTTGCGTCAACGGATTCAGCGCGCGAATGCGCTGTTCCACCACCTGCAATTCCTCCTTCGATACCAAATCGGTTTTATTGATCAGCGTGATGTCAGCGAAGGTTACTTGTTCGTAGGCCTCATGGTTTTGCGTTAAATTTTGTTCCAAATTGACCGCGTCCACAACGGTAACGAAAGAGTCAAGGCGCACGCTTTTTCGAACCTTGTCCGAAACGAAAAAAACCGACGCAACAGGCGCAGGATCCGCCAAACCGGTCGTTTCGATCAGAATCGCATCAAGCTGCCCTGCGCGAGTCTGGAGTTTCTCGATGGTTTCGATCAGATCGCCACGCACCGTACAGCACAGGCACCCATTGTTGAACTCGACCAATTCTTCGTTATCGTCTTTTACGATGAGCTGACCATCGATCCCGACCTCGCCGAATTCGTTGACGATTACGGCAATCCGGCGACCATGCTGCTGGCTCAAAATATGATTCAGCAAGGTGGTCTTGCCCGACCCGAGAAAACCGGTAATTACGGTTACCGGAATTCGTGCGTCATTTTTCGCTTGCTCGGCCATCAAAAATACCTTTGCGTTTCCATCAATTAATCATACAAGAAGCAGCGCTGCTAACGCCATGGTCGAGTACACTTTTTTCGATGTTTATCGATTTCACCACGCCATTTTCGACCAGCATCGAGTAGCGCTCCGAGCGCCCGCTCAAACCGAAATCCGGCAGATCTAAACTAAGTCCGATTGCTTTAGTAAAGGCGCCATCATCCGACAACATGGTTACTTTCCCGTCCACC
>JANOGO010000088.1:0-7502 GCA_031406045.1 Pseudomonadota bacterium | reverse complement strand
GCCAAATTCATGGTCCGTGTGCAGTATTAACAGCGCCGACACAGGCAGCTCGCAATGACAATCCTAGTAAGATAGCGACTTTGCCAGGAGGCTTATCCAGAGCGCCTCCTGGCGACGTATGCCCTGTCAGCCACTATCCATGCGGTTCTTCAAGCATTCTCATTAAATCTCCCCACCGACTCGCCATGGCGTCCGAACGCTGCCCTTGAACTAAGTCCCGGATTTTTAGTATAATTCCAAGTTAACTCGACGCAAAGCATAGTGCGAAGCGCGGGTATTACTCACGTCCGTCTCGATAAGGGTGCTCGTTTCGTTGGTAAAACAACGCGGTGGGCTTGCAGCGGCGGGCGGCGGACTAACCCTTAACCGGAGAATTAAATGTCAGTGACCATGCGTCAAATGCTGGAGGCTGGGGTGCACTTTGGCCACCAAACCCGTTTCTGGAATCCCAAGATGGCGCCGTATATTTTCGGCCATCGCAATAAAATCCATATCGTTAACCTGGAAAAATCGCTGCCGATGTACGAGGACGCGATGAAATACATTCGCCAAATGTCGGCGAATAAAGGCACGATTTTATTCGTCGGCACCAAGCGCCAAGCGCGCGAAATCATTCGCGAAGAAGCGACTCGTTGCCAATCGCCTTACGTCGACTATCGTTGGCTCGGCGGTATGTTGACCAACTTCAAAACCGTGAAGGGCTCAGTCAAACGTTTGAAAGAAATCGAGCAGATGAAAGAAGACGGCTCGATGGAAAAAATTTCCAAACGCGAAGCGCTCAGCTTTGAGCGCGAACTGGAAAAGTTAACGCGTAGCTTGGGCGGTTTCAAAGATATGGCGGTGTTGCCGGACGCACTGTTCGTAATCGATACCGGTTATCAAAAGATTGCGCTGACCGAAGCAAAGACGTTGGGGATTCCAATCGTCGGTGTCGTCGATACGAACAATACGCCCGATGGCGTGGACTATATTATTCCGGGCAACGACGATTCGACGCGAGCGATTCGCTTATATGCCCGCGGCGCCGCGGATGCGATTCTGGAAGGCCGCAATCAGGTGATTCAGGAAATGGTCGCGCCTACGGGAGAAGAATTCGTCGAAGTGGAAGAAGCCGTAAAGTAACAGCAATAGCTAATTTTTAGGGGTAGGCACATGGCGGAAATTACCGCTGGAATGGTGAAAGAGTTGCGCGAGAAAACCGACGCGCCGATGATGGAATGTAAGAAGGCCTTGTCCGAAGCCAATGGCGATATGGAAAAGGCAGAAGAAATTCTGCGCGTGAAGCTGGGCAGCAAAGCGAGCAAGGCCGCCGGACGTATTGCGGCGGAAGGTGTTGTTGCGACGCATATTGCCGCCGATCAAAAGCTCGGCACGATCGTCGAAGTTAATTGTGAAACCGATTTTGTCGCGATTAACGAAGACTTCTTGGCTTTCGCAAAAAATTTGGCCGAGTTGGTTGCTAAGCAAAATCCGGCGGACGTCGCGGCATTGTCGAACTTGACATTAAACGGCGCGACGGTGGAAGCCACGCGCGCTGCGCTGGTTGGCAAGATCGGCGAGAATGTGGCGGTTCGCCGTTTTGCGCGCATCGAAGCGAAAGGTAAACTGAGCCAATATATTCATGGCGGCGCTAAGATCGGCGTGATGGTTGATATTGTCGGCGGCGACGAGGCGCTGGCGAAAGATCTGCCGATGCACATCGCCGCGAGCAAACCGGTGGCGTTGGCGAAAGAAGACGTTTCGCCCGAGTTGATTCAAAAAGAGCGCGATGTGGCGATGGCGAAGGCTGCGGAATCGGGTAAACCTCCCGAGATCGTCGCGAAGATGGTTGAGGGCAGCGTCGCGAAATATCTGAAAGAAGTCACGCTGCTCGGCCAGCCTTTTGTTAAAGACGACAAGCAAACGATTGAACAATTGCTGAAATCCAAGAGCGCGTCGGTTGCGCGTTTTGTGTTGTACATCGTCGGCGAAGGCATCGAGAAAAAACAAACGGATTTCGCCGCGGAAGTTGCAGCCGCCGTAAAGGACGCGGAGCCGCCAAAACTCGATGGCTGAGCCGAAATACAAACGTATTCTTCTCAAGCTGTCGGGCGAAGCCCTGATGGGCGGTGATAGTTACGGCATCAATCAGACTACGATCGGCGCCATTGTCGCGGAGATTAAATCGGTTATCGATCTAGGTGTTCAAGTTGCTGTTGTGATCGGCGGCGGTAATATCTTTCGTGGTGTCTCGTCCAGTGCTGCGGGGATGGATCGCGCGATGGCCGATTACATGGGCATGCTGGCCACCGTGATCAACGCCATCGCCTTGCAAGATGCCATGCGCGTTGCGGGCTTAAGTGCCCGAGTGCAATCGGCCATCAATATCGAGCCGGTGGTTGAACCGTATATTCGCGGTAAGGCGATGCGTTATTTGGAAGAAGGCAAAGTCGTCATTTTCGGCGCCGGTACCGGTAATCCATTTTTTACCACTGACACTGCAGCGGCGTTGCGCGGCCGCGAGATGGAAGCGGAAATTGTGCTCAAAGCGACCAAGGTCGATGGCATTTACACCGCTGATCCCAAAGTCGATAAAACTGCAACGCGCTTTAAGCATATTACCTTTGATGAAGCCATCAATCGCAATCTCAAAGTCATGGATGCGACAGCCCTGACGTTGTGCCGCGACCAGAACCTGCCGATTTGTGTTTTTAGCATCTTCGAGATTGGCGCGTTGAAGCGCGTCGTCATGGGCGAAGACGAAGGTACATTAGTGACGGTGTAGTCGTCATCATTTTTTGTGAGGTAAATCATGATTGCGGATATCAAAAAAACGTCCGAACAAAAGATGCAAAAGACCGTTGAGAGTTTCAAGACTTCCCTCGGCAAAATTCGTACGGGCCGCGCCCATCCAGGGTTGCTCGAACATATCAAAGTCGACTATTACGGCACGCTGATGCCGATTAACCAAGTGGCGAATCTGAATCTGATCGATTCGAACACCATCGGCGTTCAACCGTGGGAAAAGAAAATGATCGCGACGGTCGAAAAGGCAATTCGTGATTCCGGTCTTGGGCTTAATCCCGCCAGCCAAGGCGATGTTATTCGTGTGCCGATGCCGGCGCTGACCGAAGAGCGTCGCCGCGAGCTGACCAAAGTTGTTAAGCATGAAGCGGAAGACGCGCGCGTGGCGGTGCGCAACGTGCGTCGCGATGCAATTACGCATTTGAAAGACGCGCTCAAAGCCAAGACAGTCTCAGAGGATGACGAGCGCCGCGCGCAAGACGACGTTCAAAAGCAGACTGATAAATACGTTGCCGAGATCGATAAACTAAGCCAAGCCAAAGAAGCGGAAATGATGACGGTTTAGCCGCGCGTCACTTCAACAAAACAACGGCCTCCTGTGGCAATTTTTTCCAGTCCAACGCAGCAAATCCCCGATTCGCCGTCGATCCCTCGGCACGTCGCGATCATCATGGACGGTAATGGCCGCTGGGCTAAAAAGCGCTATTTGCCGCGTGTCGCGGGTCATCGCAAGGGCGCCGATGCATTGCGTGCGACGATCCGCCGTTGTGTGCAGCGTGGCGTCGAGTATCTGACGGTGTTTGCTTTCAGTAGCGAGAATTGGCGCCGTCCGGCCGAAGAAGTCAGCGTGCTGATGCAGTTGTTTCTGAACGCGCTCGAGCAGGAAATCTCAAAGCTGCACGAAAACAATATTTGTTTCAGAGTAGTCGGCGATCTATCGCGCTTCGACAAAAAAATCGTCGAGCTGATTCGAAATGCGGAAGCGCTAACGCAACATAACACGCGTTTAACGTTAACGGTTGCGGCAAACTACGGTGGCCGTTGGGACATCATGCAAGCGATGCGTTCAATGTTGCGCGACCATCCTCACCTGGCATCGAAATTCGAAGAGTCGGATTTGACGCCGTATTTATCGATGAACTATGCGCCGGAGCCGGATCTTTTCATTCGTACCGGTGGCGAGCAGCGCATCAGCAATTTTCTGTTGTGGCAACTGGCTTACAGCGAGTTGTACTTCACTGATGTTCTTTGGCCCGACTTCAACGGCGCCGCGCTGGATGCCGCGATTGGATCCTATCAGTCACGCGAGCGGCGCTTTGGCCGCACCAGCGATCAGGTGCAAGCCGGGCGGGCCGACAAAGTGACGCTGGGCTGATTGTCAAAAAAATTTTCTCAAGTTGTTCGAGCAATGATCGGCTCGAGCGGAACCATTAGACTCCAATGCTGCGTACGCGACTGTTAACCGTTGCCGCGGTTTTTCCGCTGTTCCTGCTGGCGCTGTTTTATTTTCCGAACCAGTATTGGTCTGCGTTGATTCTCGTTCTGATGGCCGTTGCGGCACACGAGTGGGCACGGCTTTTCGATATGAGTCAGCTTACCTCGATTGTTTTCGCAGCCGTGACGGTTTTAATTTCTTTGCTCGCCTGTATAGACGGAAATGTTCTCATTCCCAACGCAGTTGTGACGCAAGCGCTATGTGTCGTCGCAACGCTATTTTGGGTGGCCGTTGTGCCGTTTATTCTGAAGAACCGCATCAATATTGCAGGTGGGCCGATCGCACTATTACTCGGGCTAGCTGCGTTGATTCCACTGTGGGCTGCGCTGGTAAAGTTGCAGAGTTTCGGCCCGCTCTACGTATTTTTCGCGATGGGTATTATTTGGCTTGCGGACACGGCGGCGTATTTTACCGGACGCGCTTTCGGCAAACGTAAATTGGCGCCCGACATTAGCCCCGGTAAGACGTTGGAAGGCGCGTTCGGCGCAATTGGCATTGCGATTTTGTACGCGATTATTTTTGCCGCGCTGGGGCAACGCTTTGGGACAATGTCGCTTACCGGCTTGCCGTTTTTAATCGCCGGATTTGTTCTAATCGTGGTGTTGAGCATAGTCGGTGATTTGTTCGAATCGTGGTTGAAACGTCAGCGTGGCAAAAAAGACAGTGGCAGTTTGTTTCCGGGGCACGGTGGTATACTCGATCGCATCGATTCCCTTACCTCGACTATGCCTGTGGTTGCACTTGCGTTGATGTGTTGCAAATCGATTTGGGGCATGTTGTGAAGCACGTTTCATTGCTCGGATCTACCGGTACCATCGGCGTTAATACGCTCGACGTTATTTCCCGGCACCCCGATTCGTTCCAGTTGTTTGCAGTGACGGCGCACAGCAATGTCGAGCGCCTGGCCGAGCAATGCGGACGCTTTAATCCGCGCTACGCCGTGCTGTGCGATGAACAGAAAATCGAAGCGTGCCAACAAGTTTTTCGCCGTCGAAACATATCAACCGAGCTTTTATTCGGTAGTGAAGGATTGCAGCGAATCGCTTCCGATCCGCGCGTCGATATCGTGATGGCGGCAATCGTTGGCGCCGCGGGATTGAAGCCAACGCTCGCGGCCGCGCGGGCAGGCAAGCGCGTGTTGTTAGCCAACAAAGAAGCGTTGGTGATGTCCGGCAAATTGCTGATGGACGCGGTGCGAGAACACGATGCCGAATTGCTGCCGATCGACAGCGAGCACAACGCGATTTTCCAGTCTTTGCCTGTAAATTTTAGCCAGGGTCTGTTACAAGCCGGTGTCAAGCGCATCATTTTGACCGCGTCGGGCGGCCCGTTTCGAAATATGAAACAACCCGATCTTGAATCGGTTACGCCGGCGCAAGCAGTCAAGCATCCGAATTGGGTCATGGGTAAAAAAATTTCCGTCGACTCGGCAACCATGATGAATAAAGGTTTAGAAATGATTGAGGCGTGCTGGTTGTTCGATGCGACGCCAGACCAAGTTGAAATACTGATACACCCGGAAAGCATCGTACATTCGATGGTGCGTTATCGCGATGGTTCGGTGATCGCGCAATTGTCGAATCCTGACATGCGTATTCCTATTGCGTATGGGCTGGGTTATCCCGCGCGAATGGACACCGGCGTCGCCGATCTTGATCTCGCTGCGATTGGTAAGCTCAATTTCGCAGCGCTGAATGATGATCAATTCCCATGCGTGAATTTGGCCTACCAAGCGATGGCAACGGGCGGCACCGCGACGGCAATCTTGAACGGCGCCAATGAGGTCGCAGTCGATTCATTTCTGAAAGAAGCATTGCCGTTTCGTTCGATACCGGCCGTCATTGAATTCGCGCTCAGAGAAATCGCTGCGGTTCCGGTACGTGAGTTAGATGATGTCCTACGCGCCGACCAAGCGGCGCGCGCCGCGGCCGCTGACTGGATTAAAACCCATACTCGCGCTTCGATTCCGCTGGGAGTGTCAACATGAACTGGTTATCCTATCTTCCCGCCTTCGCCGCCTTGCTCGGCATCGTCGTTGTCGTGCATGAGCTAGGCCATTATTGGGTCGCGAAATGGTGCGGCGTGAAAGTGTTGCGCTTTTCCGTTGGATTCGGCAAACCTATTTTGAGTAAGCGCTACGGACCGGATCAAACGGAATGGGCGCTCGGCGCATTCCCATTGGGCGGATACGTCAAGATGCTGGATGAGCGCGAAGCACCGGTTGCCGACGCGGAACAGCATCGCGCTTTCAATCGGCAGACGGTGGCGAAGCGAATCGCGATTGTCGTCGCCGGGCCGTTAGCGAATTTATTGCTGGCAATCGTGCTGTTCTGGGCGCTGTTCATCGTGGGCATGCCGGGGCCACGGCCGGTACTTGGCGATATCGCCAAAGGCAGTGTGGCGCAAAAAGCTGGGTTTGTCACCGGTGAAAAAGTGGTCGAAATCAACGGCGATCCCGTTTTGACGTGGCAAGAAGTCGGTTGGGCTTTTACGACCCAGTTTGCGAGTAAGCGAACGATTCGAGTGATTACCGAGGATGCCGCCGGACAACGTCGCGAACGGGAAATCGATCCGCGGCAATTGGACGAACAGGATTTGGAAAGCGATATTCTGGCGAAGTTGGGGCTTAATCGCGTTCGGCCCGGTGTGCAAATTGCCGAGGTGATTGCCGCTAGCCCGGCGTTGCGCGCGGGGCTGCTGGCCGGCGATGAAGTGTTATCGATCGCCGGTAAGACAGTCACCGGCGGCGTTCAACAGTTTATCGGCGTTATTCAACAAAGCGTTTCCAAGCCGCTCGAACTTGAAGTAAAGCGCGGTGGCGCGACTATTCGCATACAGGTCACGCCTGAGGCAGCGCCTGGCCGCGCACCGCCCGCCGGCGCGATTGGCGCGAAGGTTGGAGAAATCGATTTGCCGGGGTCGCGGGTTGCCGCCAGTTATTCGCCGTTATTGGCGTTGAAGAAGGCGGTGAGCAAAACCTGGGATATGAGCTGGCTCAGTTTGAAGTCGCTGGGGCGGATGTTGGTTGGTCAGATGTCGATCAAGAATCTTAGCGGACCAGTCACGATTGCGAACTACGCCGGCCAAACGGCACAGATGGGTTTACTTCAATTTATCAGCTTCGTCGCGGTGATTAGCATTAGTCTCGGTGTTCTCAATTTACTGCCAATTCCGTTATTAGATGGCGGGCATTTAATGTTCTTTGCTCTTGAAGCTTTAAGAG
>JANOGO010000083.1:0-20461 GCA_031406045.1 Pseudomonadota bacterium | reverse complement strand
GCTCCAGCCATCCACACCGCGTAGCGGCGAGCGCAAATCGTGCGAAACGGAGTAGGAAAACGACTCGAGTTCTTTGTTCGCCGCTTCGAGTTCGGCGGTACGCTGGCGCACGCGTTCTTCTAAGTCTTCGTTGAGTTTGGCGAGTTCCAGACGCGCTTGTTCGCGTTCGGTAATATCGGTCGCCACGCCCAGCACGGCGGGCGTGTCGCCAAACGTAAACGGAATTTTGATGATGTTGAAATAGCGAACCACGCCATTCATGAAGCGAATGGTTTCAATCGGAATGACTTGGCGCTGGCCGGTGGCGATCACGGCGCGATCGGCGGCGCGGAAGCGTTCGACTTCGACCGATGCGTTGAAGAAATCCGTGTCGAGCGCATCTTCCATTTCTTCGATCGACGAGCTACAAGCCGCCGCCATCGCGCGGTTCACCAACAAATAGCGGCCGTTCGCGTCTTTGGCAAAAATCGCATGGGGTACCAAATCGATCACTTGGCGCAAATGGGTTTTACTGTGCCCAAGGGCTTCCATCGCGGCGCGATGCTCGTCGATTTGGTTCAGCAGCGCATCGTCCGAACCCTTCAAAGCTTGCACCAAATACGCATGCTCGTCTGAGAGCTTTTTGTTTTGCGCGCGCAGCTTGTCGAGTTCCAGTTCAGGCTGATCGGACATATTCATCATTTCACCCGTCATCTTCGTTTACGACGTTCAACTCAAGCACATGCTTGGGTCAAAATCGTACCGAACTATATCGATGCAAAGTATACCATTATCTTAATAAATATTTTATAAAAATACGCTACAAAATTGTTTTATATGAACAAAAAATATAAATCTAGAAATTAGATTAAATACAAAGATATATACAGAATTTTTGCATCGATGCTTGTAGATGCCCGTCTTTGTTGGCTTCCAGTGTGGTATGCCTGGAACGGCAGTCTGGGTGAGGTTTAGAGGGCGATGCTAGATTACAAAATTATAAACTACTTGGATTCAGGCTCTTTGCGCACGCCGTTCCAAGGCTGAAATGTCGTATCCCGCGTCTCGCCCCAAAAGCCATTAAACGCGCGGTAATCGGCGGAAAATAAAATCCGCGCAACGCCGGCGCCGTATTTGTCCGTCCAAGTACACGTAACGGTGTAAGTACCTTCCAGCGTGCAATCGGTTAGCGTGCCCGGCTCGAACCCTTCTTCGTCTTCGATGACGTAGGTGCCTTTTAATTTCT
This sequence comes from Pseudomonadota bacterium, assembly GCA_031406045.1. Lineage (GTDB taxonomy): Bacteria > Pseudomonadota > Gammaproteobacteria > Burkholderiales > JALYOK01 > JALYOK01. Next base: position 19,236 of record JANOGO010000083.1, on the reverse strand, counting down.
TGCCGTCTTCGATAATGAACGTAGTCAAGATCGGATCCATATTGTCGCCGTTGAACACCAACCCTTCGTAGGTTGCGATGATCGCCCGCGGCGCGTCGCTTTGCGCGAAGGATGAGCCAAACGCCAAACTGAGAATCATGGCGCTGAAAATACGAACAAACGATGCTGGAATCAAGAAATTCTCCGGGAATGTGAATTGGAATCGATTCAGCGAGATGGTAGCAGACGTAGTCGCTTCAGTGCGGAGCAGATCAGCATGCCTGAAGATGCTTATGGATAATGCCTCGTGGCATAGGCATCGTCAGGAGGCACTATCCATGCGGCTTCTGGCGTAGGCAAAAGTAATGAAGCAAAAAAATGTGCCTCGCCACGCCTTTTTTTATTGATCGAAATACTTTTCCTCCATTGTCATTCCCGCGAAAGCGGGAATCCATTTGGCCTTGATAAAGTCAACATGGATTCCCCGCTTTCACGGCAATGACAAATCGGGTTTTTATGCGCCGTTTCGGTGCATCGTAGAGATGTTCTCCTTCGACCCTGGCGGCGAACGCTGTTCCCGGCAATTGGCTGCCTTGAACCGCCCCCGGCTTAGCTGCGATTGCGTCGGCCTGCGAATTCCCCTCGACTTAATCCAATACCTTAAGAGCGGCTTGGAAGACGAGATTGGGAGAAGCCCTATGAAATGGTTTTTTGCACCGGTCGTGCGGTTGCTGTCCGGTACTCGGATCAGTGGCCATTTGTATTGCATTGGTGTATTCGCGTTGTTGCCGCTGCTTATTTTGTCCTGGTTAATCGGCGTGGGTGAAAATGGTGCAATCACGCCGGCCGCCAAAGGCAGCGCCATGGCGGTGGCCGTTACAAGCCTGTTGCTCGCCGCCTATGGAATGGGCGCGCTGCTGCTGCGCGTTGCTCCGGATATGCGGCGCCTCGCGAGTGCGGTCAAGCGCATCGGCAGCGGCGATCTGACGGCGCGAATCGATCGCGCCGAAACCTTCGAAGGCGCGCGCATGGGCGAGCATATTACGCGCTCGAATCAACATCTGATCGATATCGTTGCGCAGGTGCGTACCAGTTCCGACGCCGTTCTCAGCGGCGCCAAGGAAATCGCGATGGGCAATCAGCAGTTGTCGCAGCGCACCGAAGCACAAGCGTCAACCTTGGAACAAACCGCTGCTCGTCTGGAAGAACTGGCCGCCAGCGCCAAACAAAACGCCGACAATTGCCGGCGCGCCGACACGTTGGCCAATCAAGCTGATAGCACCGCGTCTGCGAGCGCCGGCGAGGTTCAAGCGCTGATCGCGTCAATGGAAAATATTGTGACCAGTTCGCGGCGCATCGAAGAAATCGTTTCGGTGATCGACTCGATCGCTTTTCAGACCAACCTGTTAGCGTTGAATGCCGCCGTCGAAGCCGCGCGTGCCGGCGAGCAGGGACGCGGCTTTGCGGTGGTCGCAAGCGAAGTGCGTAACCTGGCGCAGCGCACCAGCGTCGCGGCGAAAGAGATCAAAACGCTGATCGGCGACGCCGTTGACCAGGTGAACGGCGGTACGCAATTGGTCGGCAATGTCGCGACGTCAATGCAGGCGGTGGTGCATCGGGTGCGGGAGGTGAACGGATTGATCGGCGCGATCGCCGAATCCTCGGGCGATCAAAGCGACAGCATCGACGAAGTGAATCGGGGAATCGCGCAGTTGGAGCACGTCAGCCAGCAAAACGCAGCGTTGGTGCAACAAGCGCATTCGGTTACGAGCGGATTTGAACGCGAAGCGATTCGTCTTTCTGAAGTGGTCGATAAGTTCAAGCTCGATCGCATGGCGGCGCGCGAACAAGCGGTGGCGCTGGTTGAAAGCGCCGCGGCGCACCTGATTGGGAAAGGACCCGCGCGGGCGTACCGCGATTTCGAGCAGCCGAGCGGTGCGTTCATGTTCGCCGATTACTACGTCTATGTATTCGACATGAACGGCGATGTTTTTGTCCACCCGGCGCTGAAGGGTAAAAATGCGCTCGATTTAGCGGACAGCGACGGCAAGCAATTCGTGCGGCCGATGATCGCGACCGGCAAAACCAACGGCAAGGGCTGGGAAGATTATCGCTGGCTCAATCCCATCACGCAGAAAGTCGAACAAAAGTCCGCGTACTTCCAGCGCGTCGGCGAAGTTATCCTGGCTTGCGGGATTTATAAAGGTGACGTGGCGGAGGAGCGTGCTATCACGGCACCGGCGCCACTGCGTTTGGTTGCGCGATCCTAGAATTTCGATGTGCTTGGAGATGGCCGTCCTGCCTGCCTCGTGGCATAGGCATGGCTGGGAGGCAGTAACCATGCGGCTTCTGGCTTAGGTTAAAAGTATGCTGAAATAAAAAAAGGGCGCCAATCAGCGCCCTTTTTTTAGTCGTCCTCCCCGCGAAGGCGGGGACCCAGTGTCTTTATTTCAAGACGCTGGATTCCCGCCTTCGCGGGAATGACGGGGTCGGATTAATGCGCCGCTCGAAGCTTCGGTGAATCGTGAAACTGTTCTTCTTCCGTTGAGCCGGTGAGGGCCGTGACGGAGGATTGGCCGCCTTGAATCACCGTGGTGACGTCGTCGAAATAACCGGTGCCGACTTCGCGTTGGTGTTTGACGGCGGTGAAGCCTTTATCGGCGGCGGCGAATTCTTTTTGCTGCAACTCGACGAAGGCGGTCATGTTGTCGCGCGCGTAGCCGTACGCGAGTTCGAACATGCCGTAGTTAAGCGCGTGGAAACCGGCTAGCGTGATGAACTGGAATTTGTAGCCCATCGCGCCGAGTTCGCGTTGAAATTTAGCGATCGTGGCGTCGTCCAAATTGCGTTTCCAGTTGAAGCTCGGCGAGCAGTTGTAGGACAGTAATTTACCGGGGAATTTGGCGTGGATCGCGTCGGCGAATTTCTTCGCGAATTCAAGATCTGGCGTGCCGGTTTCGCACCAAATTAAATCAGCGTAGGGCGCGTAAGCCAGGCCGCGCGAGATGGCTTGATCGATGCCATTTTTGACGCGATAGAAACCTTCCGCCGTACGTTCGCCGGTGACGAACGGTTTGTCGTTGGCGTCAACGTCGGAGGTGATCAGATTCGCCGCTTCCGCATCGGTGCGCGCGAACAGCAAGGTCGGCACAGACATCACGTCTGCTGCCAAGCGCGCGGCGACGAGTTTTTGTACGGCTTCTTGCGTGGTGACGAGTACCTTGCCGCCCATATGGCCGCACTTTTTTGCGCTGGCTAATTGATCTTCGAAGTGAACGCCGGCAGCACCGGCGTCGATCATGGATTTCATCAATTCGAACGCGTTCAACACGCCGCCGAAGCCCGCTTCCGCGTCGGCAACAATCGGCGCGAAATAATCCAGATCGCCTTTGCCTTCCATGTGCTGAATTTGGTCGGCGCGCTGGAATACGTTGTTGATGCGGCGCACGACATGCGGCACGGAATTGGCGGGGTAGAGCGATTGGTCGGGATACATTTCACCAGCGATGTTGGCGTCGGCGGCGACTTGCCAGCCGGACAGATAAATCGCTTTTAGGCCCGCTTTAACTTGCTGCATGGCCTGGTTACCGGTCAGCGCACCGAGGGCGTTGATGAACGGCTCGTTGTTGACCAAGGTCCACAATTTTTCCGCGCCGCGGCGGGCGAGGGTGTGCTCAATATGCAAGCTACCGCGCAGGCGCACAACGTCTTCTGCCGAATAACCGCGCTTGATATTTTTCCAACGGGGATCGTTGGCCCATTCTTGCTTCAGTTTTGCAGCTTCGGTTTCGCGACTCATCGTAGTCTCCAGTTCAATAATTTAGGTAATGCGGTGTACAACCTCAAGGTAATCACTCCGCGTAATTAACTTTGTTGATCGCGTGCCGTTAGGATCGAGTAAAAACAGCGTCGTTGATCGATTCGTTTTGCGGGTGGCCGGAGATCAAGTCCGACAACCTTCGAGATCGCTGTGGGTGGCCAGCATCTCGTTTGTTTCGCGTTAATTTGCCGGTGTGGCGAATGCGCGTTTTTGCTGAAGTTAATAGTATAGTTAATCAATAGTGCAGTGCAACAATTTACTCGGTCAGCGCCGCCACGCTGACAACGATACCGTCCGCGTCGGCATAGAGCCAATGCCCCGGTGAAAACTTAACGCCGCCGAATACCACCGGAATATCGAGGTCGCCGACGCCCTTACGCATGCTGCGCAGCGGGTGGGTATTCAGCGCGCGAATGCCGACGTCCATGGTTTTCATCGCGACGCTATCGCGCACACAACCGTAAACGATAACGCCGCTCCAATGATTTTGTTGCGCCAGCAGGGCTAATTGATCTCCGACCAGCGCACAGCGCATGCTGCCGCCGCCGTCGACCACCAGCACGCTGCCATCGCCTGACGTCGATAGCGTTTGGCGCACTAACGCATTGTCTTCAAATACCTTCAACGTGCGAATTTTGCCGCAAAACGCGGCGCGTCCGCCGAAGGCCATGAACATTGGCGCTACAATACTGAGTTTATTGCTATGCTCGTCGCAAAGGTCGGCGGTGGCGAAAGTAGCCATGTTTCAGTGCGTTACAATTACGTAACGGTCAGGGTATCGAAGATTCATGTATTATATAAGACATAAGACTACCTTGCCAACCCACCCCTCACAAAGGAGTTATAGATGACCCAACAGGTCAAAATCCCGAGCGTCGGCCAGAAAATTACGGTCAATGCAAACTACACGCTGAATGTTCCGGAGCAGCCGATTATCCCTTATCTGGAAGGCGATGGTATCGGCGTTGACATCACGCCGGTGATGAAAAACGTGGTCGATTCGGCGGTGGCGAAATGTTATGGTGGTAAACGCAAAATCTCTTGGATGGAAGTCTACGCTGGGGAAAAATCCGTCAAGTTGTATGGCGAAAACGTCTGGCTGCCGCAGGAAACTTTGGACATTGTCCGCGAATATGTCGTGTCGATCAAAGGCCCATTGACCACACCGGTAGGTGGCGGCATTCGCTCGATTAACGTCGCGTTGCGTCAGGAATTGGATCTTTATGTGTGTCTGCGCCCGGTGCGCTGGTTTACCGGCGTACCGAGTCCAGTGAAAGAGCCGCACAAAACCGACATGGTGATCTTCCGCGAAAATTCGGAAGATATTTACGCCGGTATCGAATGGCAGGCAGAAAGCGAGGGCGCGAAGAAGGTAATCGAATTTTTACAGAACGAAATGAAAGTGAAGAAGATTCGCTTTCCCGCGACGAGCGGCATCGGCATCAAGCCGGTCTCTCGCGAAGGCACGGAGCGGCTGGTGCGCCGCGCGATTCAATATGCGGTGACGAATAAACGCAAATCGGTCACCTTGGTACATAAAGGCAACATCATGAAATTCACCGAAGGTGGCTTTCGCGATTGGGGTTACGCGTTGGCGCAGAAAGAATTCGGTGCGGAGTTGATCGATGGCGGTCCGTGGATGAAGTTGCCCGACGGCATTGTCATCAAAGACGTGATCGCCGATGCCTTTTTGCAGCAAATTTTGTTGCGGCCGGACGAATATGACGTAATCGCGACGCTGAACCTGAATGGTGACTACATTTCCGACGCGCTAGCTGCGCAAGTCGGCGGCATCGGCATCGCGCCCGGCGCAAATTTGTCGGATACCGTGGCGATGTTCGAAGCGACCCACGGCACGGCGCCGAAATACGCGGGGAAAGATTACGTCAATCCCGGCTCGTTGATATTATCTGCCGAGATGATGCTGCGGCACCTGGGTTGGGTAGAGGCGGCCGACGCAATTATTCGATCCATGCAAAAAACCATCGAATCGAAAGTGGTGACTTATGACTTCGCGCGCTTGATGCAAGGGGCAACGCAAGTTTCGTGTTCGAAGTTCGGTGAAGCGTTGGTCGCGAATATGTAATGTCAAACGTTATCCTGGCCGACGTGCGCTTCGCGCGACCCGTTGGCCGGGATTGCGAACCTATGCTGAATGCGGCGTAATTGTGTTGATCGAACGCGTTGCCTCAGTTCAAATTGGTACGCCACCTGTTGTCGATAAGTCAAGCAAAAATCTATTTATTTGCGCTAAATGCTCGTAGGACTTGAAAAATTCCACCAGCTTGCCAAAATAAGACTTACAACAGCGTTACGCTCACGGTAAATTTCTCGATGGCAGTCAAACGGCAGGATGGTACGATCCTGGAGACGGCGAAGACGAAGGTTAAGCCACCGCCGTTGTACAAGGTCGTGCTGTGTAACGACGACTTCACGCCGATGGAATTCGTGATTTTGGTGTTGCAAAAGTTTTTTTTACTTCCGCGTGAACAGGCAACGCGTATTATGCTCAAAGTGCATACGGAAGGTCGCGGAGTGTGCGGTGTTTATCCGCTCGATTTGGCGACAACCAAGGTGGATCAGGTAATGGCATATGCCAAGCAACATCAACATCCGCTGCAATGCGTGATGGAGGAAACATGATAGCGCAGGAGTTAGAAGTCAGTTTACATATGGCCTTCGTCGAGGCCCGGCAAAAACGGCACGAGTTCGTGACCGTTGAGCACCTGCTCTTAGCGCTTTTGGATAATCCGTCGGCCACGGAAGTCTTGCGTGCTTGCGGCGTCAAGTTAGACGATCTGCGTAAAGCGCTGGCGGAGTTTGTGCAGCAGCACACGCCTACGGTTGCCGGCCACGAAGAAGTCGACACGCAGCCCACACTTGGATTCCAGCGCGTGATCCAGCGCGCGATTTTGCATGTGCAATCGTCCGGCAAGAAAGAAGTCACCGGCGCTAATGTGCTGGTCGCGATCTACGGCGAAAAAGATTCTCATGCCGTGTACTTCTTGCATCAGCAAGATGTCAGCCGCCTCGATGTGGTGAATTTCATCTCCCACGGCATTCGCAAAGTGCCGCAGGGCGTCCCGGCAAAGGAAGAAGGCGAGACCGAAGGCGAGCAAGAGCCTGGCACTGGCGGCGCACTGGAGAGCTTCGCGCTACATCTAAACGCGCAAGCGGTGGCCGGGAAGATCGATCCCTTGGTCGGGCGCGACAACGAATTGGAACGCGTGATACAGATACTTTGCCGCCGCCGCAAAAACAATCCGCTTTTGGTCGGCGAGGCCGGTGTCGGTAAAACCGCCATCGCCGAAGGCTTGGCGCGGCGCATCGTCGAAGGCAAGGTGCCGGATATTTTGGCGAAGTGCCAAGTTTATTCGTTGGATATGGGCTCGCTGCTCGCCGGGACGAAATATCGCGGCGATTTTGAGCAACGTCTGAAATCGGTGCTGAAACAACTTGCCGACAATCCCAATTCAATTTTGTTTATCGACGAAATCCACACGGTAATCGGCGCCGGCGCCGCATCCGGCGGCACATTGGATGCGTCGAATCTGCTCAAGCCGGCGCTTTCGTCCGGGCAAATGAAATGCATCGGCGCGACGACCTACACTGAGTACCGCGGCGTTTTTGAGAAAGATCATGCGTTATCGCGGCGTTTCCAAAAAGTTGATGTGAATGAGCCGAGCATTCAAGAAACCGTCGAAATTTTGCGTGGGCTTAAGTCGCGCTTCGAGCAACATCACGGCATTAAATACACCCCCAACGCGCTGACGACCGCCGCCGAACTTTCGGCGCGCTACATCAATGATCGCCACTTGCCGGACAAGGCAATTGACGTCATCGACGAAGCCGGAGCGGCGCAGAAAATATTGCCGAAAGCCAAACAGCGCAAAGTCGTTGGTAAACATGAAATCGAAGAAATCGTCGCGAAGATTGCGCGTATTCCGGCGAAGTCCGTTTCAAATGACGATCGCTCGGTGCTGATGAGCTTGGATCGCGATCTCAAGGCCGTCGTATTCGGTCAAGATAAAGCAATCGATGCGCTTGCCTCGGCAATCAAGATGGCGCGTAGCGGCTTGGGCAATCCGCAAAAGCCGATCGGATCATTCCTATTTTCCGGCCCAACCGGCGTCGGTAAAACCGAAGTCGCGCGGCAACTCGCGTACACAATGGGCATCGAATTAATTCGCTTTGACATGTCCGAATATATGGAACGTCATGCGGTGTCGCGCTTAATCGGCGCGCCTCCCGGCTATGTTGGCTTCGATCAAGGCGGTTTGCTGACCGAACAAATCGCGAAGCATCCGTACGCCGTGTTGTTGCTCGACGAAATCGAAAAAGCGCATCCGGATATTTTCAATATATTGTTGCAAGTGATGGATCACGGCACGTTAACCGACAACAACGGACGCAAAGCTGACTTCCGCAACGTTATTGTTATCATGACCACCAACGCGGGTGCGGAATCGTTGACTAAAACATCCATCGGCTTCACGCAGGATAAAAAAGTGGGCGATGAAATGATCGACATCAAGCGCATGTTTACGCCGGAGTTTCGCAATCGCCTGGATGCGATCGTTTCCTTCGCCGCGTTGAATGAAGAAGTTATCTTGCGAGTGGTCGATAAATTCCTGATGCAGTTGGAAGATCAATTGCACGAGAAGAAAGTCGAGATCGTATTTACCGATTTGCTCAAGGCCGATCTCGCGAAGAAAGGCTTTGATCCATTGATGGGCGCTCGGCCGATGGCGCGGTTGATACAGGATACGATTCGCCGTGCGCTTGCCGACGAGCTGCTGTTCGGCCGCTTGGCCAACGGCGGTAAAGTTACGGTCGATATCGGAGCGGACGATCAGGTGTCGCTGACTTTCGCGGAAGAACCCGCAGCGGTCGTCTAACATCCGGCCGGCCTCGCGCCGGCTTTCTTCAAAAGACCTGCTATCGAGGAGACAGGTATGAAACTTCCGACCCTTGGAATTGCGATTCCATTATTGGCACTGTCTGTGCTCGCTCATGAAGGCTCCCATGCACAAGATACGCGCGGTCGCGATTTGGCCACCACGTGTTCCGCTTGCCATGGCACCAACGGACGCAGCGCCAGCGGCATGCCTAATATCGCCGGCCTTGATCAAGCGTATATCGTCAAACAGATGAACGATTTTAAATCGGGGGCGCGGCCGGCGACCGTGATGCATCAAATCGCCAAGGGCTACAACGACGAGCAGGTTGCGTTGCTGGCCGCATATTTTTCCGCACAAAAAAATTAGCCAATTTAATTTTTGAAGGAGGGCCTTAAGATGGCTTATTCGCGACGTGATTTTATTCGTAGCGCGGGTGTCGGCGCGGCGTTGTTGGCCGGGTGTAGTTCGGCGCCGGTCGCGAAGAAAAGTGCCGGCCGCGTCGTCGTGATCGGCGCCGGTTATGCCGGCGCGACGGCGGCAAAATATATTCGCCTGTGGGCGCCCGACATCGATGTGACGATGATCGAGCCGAATGAGTTATTCATTTCTTGCCCGATCTCCAATCTCGTTCTGAATGGCAGTAAGACGCTTGCGGAAATCAGCGCCAGCTATGGCGCGCTGCGCAGCAAATACGGCATTAATTTTATTCGTGACAGCGCGGTAGCCATCGATGTCGCGAAGCAGCAAGTACGCCTCGCCAATAGCAACGATCCGATCGCGTATGACCGCTTAATCGTCGCACCCGGCGTGCAATTCGTATACGACGGCATCGCAGGATTGAAGGACGCCGCAGCGCAGGAAACGGTATTGCACGCGTGGAAAGCCGGACCGCAAACCCTCGCGCTACGCAAACAACTCGAAGCGATGCGCGATGGCGGCGTGTTCGCGATTCACATTCCGAAAGCGCCATACCGATGCCCGCCCGGCCCGTATGAGCGCGCGTGCTTGGTCGCAAATTATTTCAAGAAAGCCAAACCGAAATCGAAGGTGCTGATCCTCGACAGCAATGAAGACGTCGTGTCGAAGAAGCCGCTATTCACCAAGATTTGGAAGGAACTTTATCCGACCATGATCGAGTATCGGCCGAACAGCGAGCTGGTCGATGTCGATGCGGCGGCGGGCACGATCAAACTCACTTTCGACGATGTCAAAGCCGATGTGCTGAACGTGTTACCGCCGATGAAGGCGGGAAAAATCGCCGAAAGCGCCGGGCTGATTACCGCGAACAATCGTTGGTGCGAAGTGGATTTTCTGACCTACGAATCGAAAGTCGCGAAGAACGTCCACGTCCTCGGCGATGCGATTCTCGCCGCACCGGCGATGCCGAAATCCGGCCATATGGCCAATGGCCACGGCAAGAATTGCGCCGCCGCGATTGTCGCGCTGGTCAAGAACCAGCCGGTCAACGCCACGCCGATGTTGTCCAATACTTGCTATAGCTTCGTCACCGACAAAGATGTCATTCACATCGCGTCAGTGCATCGCTACGACGAAGCAAAAAAGACCATGGTCACGGTGGAAGGCAGCGGCGGATTATCCGCCGCTTTGAGCGAACAAGAAGGTCAATATGCTATCGCGTGGGCCAAGAATATCTGGGCCGACGTGCTTGCCTGAAGAGCCGCTCTGGATGGGCACCTTCAGGTAGTATGGTTGAAGAAGCGCTTCTGATAAGCCTCTCCAAGCCGATACAATAAAAAATGGCTACGGTATTTAACCGTAGCCATTTTTACTTTTGCAGAACTTACGGCGCTACCGGTACGAAGCGAACCGCATCGGCATTTGCCTGGCCGTTAACGTCGGTCACTTCGACATAACCGGTCGTTCCGGCGACTAAGTCGTAGCGGCCATGCAATGTCCAAACGCCGCCGCCGACTTGCTCATTGTAAGTCTGCGTTACCGTACCGCTTGGCGAAGTCACAGAAATCGGCACCGACGTCGAACGATTGACGTGGGTGGTCCAGCGCACATAGACATCGTACGCCGCGGCTGCGGTAATCTTCGGCGTCCAGCGATAGGTTTCGATGCCGGCGCCGCAACTATAGAGAGAATTCGAGCCATACTGCGCCGTACCTGACGATCCGCACCAGGTACCTGTAAACGTACGGCCACCGGCGATATCTTGAACACCCAGCCCGGCATTATCGACAATCACTTCCGTCGGCACCGGCGGAGGCGGCGGCGGTGGGGGTGGAGGCGGTGGGGGCGGTGGGGGCGGTTCGCCGCCTCCCAAGGTCCAGCCGATTGGTTTGTACAACCAAATTTGCCCTTCGTTCATGTTGTGCAAGGCCATGAACGCATCAAGGTTAGGAATGAATTTCCATTTACCCATTTCGCCGCAACATTCCGTGCTCAGCGGTGTTGCGCCGGTGGGCGTAACTTGTTTTTCAATAGTCCACCCCGTCGGGCTAAGCACCGCAGGTGGCGTGATCATCCAAACCCGTCCATCGCGGCACCATAGGCCATATTTGCGTCGCACCGGGTCGAAATCCAGGCCGCATTGCGCTACCGAAATACTGTTGGTTGAAAGCAATGTGTCGAATTCGCCGGTCGGATCGGTGACCGTTGGCCGTATTTGCCAATTCGCCGGTCTTGGATTGCTCAACTCCCAATAAATAAATGGAAAAGTATTCGAACCATTGCGCTTGAAGAACACCTTTTGCAAGGGGTCATAGGCGCACGACGGCTGATTTTCCGGCGAATTAAGCTTGTAACCGCCCACCTTGGTGAAGGTATCCTGGGTCGGATCGCTGACGTTGTTAACCACGTATCTGTATAAATTATTTTGTGGTGCGCCGGCGGCGACGTAAGCCACATCTTTACCATTTTCCACCGCGTAGCCGGTACAACCGCTGACGTGCCAATTCGGTGTCGTCGTCGCGCCGCTGACCAACGCAGCAACGTTGACATACATATCGCGGTTCTGCCACATATCCCCGCCCAAAATTTCCGGATGGGGCGATACACGCTTCACATGCGAACCGGTGGTGCCGCCGACTTTATTCGGATCGGCTTTATTCGGATCGAACATATACGGCCCGGTGCGGCGCATGGTCGTTGCAGTTGCTTGCTTGACGAACGTGCCGCCATGGTTATAGGCCGCGCCGCCCCATACCAGCATGCGGTCGGCAATCGGCAAGAACATATTGTTGTCGTAGGTATGCGACGATGCCGGCGCCGCGTCCGGGCCATCAATTGCTTGCCAATAACCTAGGTCATTTTGCTTAATTTCACTAGCGAGAGAAGCGCGTTCCCAACGGCGCGTTGTACCGCGCCAGCGATACACGTCGTTGCCGGTATAATTCGCGTGGCCGCCGCCAAAAATCCACAAATCGCCGCGATTCGGATCCCAGGCAAACGAACTCCATGCTTCGATAATTTTTCGCGGCGTCGGATTCGCGGCGCCAATCATCGTGCGCAATTCCGCCGGCGCCCAGGATTCCGAAAAAAGGTTCAAATTCACCTTGACCCACGAACCTTCGGGAATGCCGTGAAGGACGCCAACCAAACCGCTTAAATCCGGCGGTGTACCCACCGGATTGCCATCGGTCGGCTGCGCTTTTTTCTCTGTGATGACGATTGGATTGTTGACGTCGGCGGACGTTGCTTCGACAACCAAATCGATTTGCGCAGAAATGCGCGCGCCGCTTGCGTCGGTCACCGCCAACGTGAACGGATTGTGGGAAACCTGCGTCGCCGTACCGGAAATCAAGCCCAGGTTAGCGTCGAGCACGAGGCCGCTCGGGAGCGCACCGGCTTCGATGCTGAAGCGATAAGGCGGCCTACCGCCGAGGGCGACAATGGATTCATCGTAGGCGCGGTTGATTTCCGCATCGGGCAAGGCCGGCGACGCCTGTTCGCCGCCGATCATCGTATTTATCTCGAACTGTAAGGCGAGCGGGTCGCTACCAAGGTATTCGAGGCGTACCGCATCGACCACGAGTGCGCCGCCGTTGCGCGAAGTTAGCGTGATTTCATTGGTGCCGGCGGGATCGAATTGAAACAAACCGAGCAAGCGCCATTGACCGCTGCGCTTGAACTGATCCATCGTCATTTTCGTTTCCCCGGCGCTATGCCGGATCGAAACGTCGGCGGCGTCTTGCACCGCGGGCGATAGCGTGCCGGTCCAGGTAAAGGCCTTATAAAACCCTTTTTCGTCGATCGCTAGGCGAAATGTTGCGCTGGCATCGCCGCCGGAGCTGAGCAATGTTTTCTTGCTCCGGGAAAGATAGCCATCGACCGGTTTGAATTGACCCTGCAGGGAAACTTGCGCCGCATCGTTCGTTACTACAGCCGGGTTTACTGCACTTGCCTGGCCTTTTTCGGCGGCAGAATCGCCACCACCGCCGCCACCGCAGCCGCTTAGCGCGAGCGCGCCGATCGCAAGCAACCAACCGAATGTGAGTTTTGTGTGAGTACCGATCTTATTCATGACTTTAACTTCCCTCTCTACGTAACTGCTTTTGCTCTATTTTGGTTTTTTGATTGGATGCAATATCGCGTTGATTTAAAAGGCGAAAATTGCATTCATCAGTATAGTGTAGTGCGGCCGGTAAAAAAATGAAAGCCCCAAAAAATTACCGATGCGCCGCGTATAATTCGAGCGCTCAAAAATGGAGCTAACAACATGTCTAGAGCCATCATGAATCGAATCCGGCGAGCTATCGCGTTGCTCGGCATCGCGCGCATGAACAGGGAAGGATTAAGCGCTGCTGAGCTATGCTGGTCATTGCGAGCTGCCTGTATCGGCTGCGCCGATACTGCCCACGGACCATGAACCGCACAGGGCTTGAACCTAAGCCCACCCTCACCCCCGCCCCTCTCCCCCGAGCGGGAGAGGGAGTATCGTGCCCTCGCCCCTCGGGGGAGAGGGGTAGGGGTGAGGGGCCAGCCGTCCATACGACAAGCATCGTTCAGATTGGGTTCATGGAAAGAAGCAAATCGGCGAAGCAATCTCGATTTTATTGCCGTAAAGTGCGAGATTGCTTAGTCGCAAAGTACGCGGCTTTCCATGAACCGACCTTCAAAGGTAGGGTGGATCAAGCGCAGCGGATCCACCATGGGCGAAAAAAATCGGCGAACGATGTTCGCCACGGTGGATCCGCTTTGCTTGATCCCTACAACGCCAACGTTTACGCTGTTCATGGTCCATGAGCAGTATCGGCCGCGCCAATACAGGCAGCTCGCAATGACAAAGAGGATGCGTTTACGTACCGTTCACCGCAGCAGCGGTGCATGAATGTATACAAAGTATGCTGCGCTGGAATGTCCGTCCTGTCTGCCTCGTAGCACGGCATGGCCTGAGCGGCAGTATCCACGTGCCTCCTGGCAATGCTGCTAAGAACGAATAACCGTTACAATCGCCGCCATGTCATTGCGCGCCGATCTCTCCCTGTCCGCCGTCATCGCCGGTTTTGTCACCGTGCTGGTCGGCTTTACCAGTTCCGCGGTAATTGTATTTCAAGCAGCGCGCGCCGCGGGCGCGAACCAAACCCAGATCAGCTCGTGGATGTGGGCGCTCGGTATCGGCATGGGTGTGACATGCATTGGGCTGTCGCTGTACTATCGCAAGCCGGTCGTCACCGCATGGTCGACGCCGGGCGCAGCGATGTTGATCACCAGCGCCGGCGGTGTGACTTTGCCGGAATCCATCGGCGCGTTTTTGCTTTCCGGTTTGCTGATTACCATCGCCGGATTCAGCGGTTGGTTCGAGCGTTCTTTGCAGCGCATTCCGATTTCACTCGCAGCGGCGATGTTGGCCGGTGTGTTGTTTCGCTTCGGTCTGGATGTGTTCGTATCGATGCAAACACAATTTGCCATGGTGTTTGCGATGTTTATCGTTTATTTGTTTTGCCGCCGCTTGCTGCCGCGCTACGCTATCGTTGCGGCGCTCGCGCTTGGAATTGTCATCGCGGCGCTGCGCGGTCTACTGCACGTCGGCGATCTGAATTGGGAACTCGCCCGGCCGATATTTACCATGCCGGAATTTTCGCTGCGCGCATTAATCGGCGTGGCGCTGCCGCTTTTTATCGTGACCATGGCGTCACAAAATGTGCCCGGCGTTGCTGCGCTGCGCGGCTCCGGTTACACGAGCGTTCCGATTTCTCCGCTGATCGGCTGGACCGGCGCGGTCACCGTGGTGCTCGCGCCGTTCGGCGCGTTCGCGCTGAACCTTGCCGCGATCACAGCGGCGATTTGCACCGGCCGCGAGGCGCATGAAGATCCAAACAAGCGCTACGTTGCCGCCGTTTCCGCCGGCGTGTTTTATCTGTTAATCGGATTATTCGGCGCAACGGTCGCCGCGTTGTTCGCTGCCTTCCCCAAGGAATTGGTATTGGCGATCGCGGGCCTCGCATTATTCGGTACCATCGGCAACGGACTCGCCGCTGCGCTCGCCGATGAGAAAGAGCGCGAGCCGGCGTTCGTTACATTTTTAGTTACGGTATCCGGTATGACATTGCTGAGTATCGGTTCGGCGTTTTGGGGTTTGCTCGCCGGCGTGCTGACGTGGGCTATCTTGCGATTTCGCCGGCTTTAACAGGCATCGCCAGAAGCCGCGCCAGTCTTGCCTCGTGGCATGGCATGCCTGGAGAACCGCATAGCTATTGCCTTCTGGCTCGATTTTAATTTTGCGCCAACTTCCGTGCAATCACCAAGCGCTGAATTTGATTGGTGCCTTCGTATATTTGCGTGACTTTTGCATCGCGGAAAAAGCGCTCGACCGGATAATTTTTGCTGTAACCATTGCCGCCGAAAATTTGCACTGCATCGGTACTAACTTGCATCGCGGTATCGGCGGCGAAACATTTTGCTGACGCAGTAACGATCGCGTCGCCGCCAGGCGTTTCGCCAAGCAACACATTCGCCTCATAAACCAAATGGCGCGCGGCGCGAATTTTCAGTTCCATGTCGGCGAGCATAAAGCCGATGGCTTGATGCTCGATCAGCGCTTTGCCCATACTTTTGCGTTCGCGCGCGTAGGCGAGCGCCGCATCGCGTGCGGCGCGGGCGATGCCGAGCGCTTGCGCGGCGACGGCGGGGCGAGTGTGATTCAACGTCATCATCGCGATGCGAAAACCGTCGCCGGGCTGACCAAGAATTTGCTCGCGCGCAACGCGGACGCCGTTGAGCTTGAAGTTATAGGTCGGCGAACCGCACAGACCGAGCGTCGGTTCGGCGTTGATGATGTCGAATCTAGCGCTATCGGTCGGCACGATAAAAGCTGTCAAGCTACGGCGCTTATCATGCGGATCGGTTGTTGCAAACACGACGCAAAAGCCGGGACGTTGCACGTTGCAAATCCACGATTTTTCGCCGTTGATGATGAAATGATCGCCATCGGCGTGCGCTTCGCAGGTGAGCGCGGCGACGTCGGAACCGGCATTCGGTTCGGTCAGCCCGTAAGATGCAAATAGCGCGCCATCGGCAACGCCGTTGAGCCAGCGCTGCTTTTGTGCGTCGTTGCCGAATAATTGAATCGGCGTGCAGCCCAGTTCGTTAACCATAGGAATCATCGATACCGCCGCGCTCGCGTAGGCGACTTCTTCGATTAATAGCGCGCGTTTTAAAAATCGCAGCGGCTCCGGCGGTGGGGTGGCGATGGTGCGCATGTAACCTTGATCCACCAATAATCGATGCAAATCGCGCGGATATTCCTGGCTTTGGTCGATCGCCGCGGCGCGCGGCGAAATATGGGTTTGCGCGAATGCGCGCGCTTTGTTTTGAAATTCGATGAGATTGGGAGACAAGGTGAACATGGCGAATAGTTTACCGCATCGGAATTAGTAAAACTTCCCTCCCCTTCAAGGGGAGGGTGGGGATGGGTCAAATTTGTGTCGGGATGGTCATAGTCTGAACCCATCCCGATCCCGGCCTTCCCCTTGAAGGGTAAGGGCCTTATGCGGTCATAGCAGTTTGATCCGGCAACTAAACTCCTGTTATAATTATCGTTTTCCTTGCTTCACCGTGCTCGCATCACGGGAAGCTTCAATCACCCATAAGGAGATTTAATGCGACATTATGAAATCGTTTTCATCGTTCACCCTGACCAGAGCGAGCAAGTGCCCGCGATGGTCGAGCGTTATAAAGGCATGGTCAGCAACAACGGCGGTAACATTCACCGCCTGGAAGATTGGGGCCGCCGCCAATTAACATATCCGATTCAAAAAATCCACAAAGCCCATTACGTGTTGATGAACATCGAATGCGATCAAAAGTCGCTCGATGAAATTGAGGACGCGTTCAAATTCAATGACGCCGTGTTGCGTCATCTGACCGTAAAAATGGAGCGCGCTGTCACCGATCCGTCAGCGATGATGAAAGAAGAAAAATCCAAATCCATGGCGACGACGCAATCGATGGACGCGGTTCCCGAGGCAGCCGTTGCAGACGTTCCCGTTGCCGCGGAATAGCGTTGCCGTTTGGGCCGCAATCAAATCGTGTTATCCGGCGTCATGCGCAACCTGCAAGCAATTCGTTACAGCCCGGCCGGCGTGCCCGTCCTGATGTTTGAGTTACAACATCGTTCGCGGCAAACGGAAGCCGACACGGCGCTAGATGTCGTTGTGACAATGCGCGTGCAAGCGGCGGGCGAGTTAGCGCAAGAAGTCGGCCGCTTCAGTGACGGCACGCAGATTGCGATCAAGGGATTTTTGGCGCGGACCAGTCAGCGATCTGACCTTCCCGTGCTTCATGTAAACAGTTATAAATTATTGAAAGAGGATAATTATGGCACTGCCCAGTAGAGGTCGTTTCGGTAAGAAAAAAACCGATCTAAAGAATAAGCGTAATCCCGAGCGGTCGTTATTCCGCCGCAAAAAATTCTGTCGCTTCAGTGTCGACCAAATTCCGGTCGACTATAAAGATATCGAAGTGTTGAAAGATTTCATTAACGAAAACGGCAAAATTATTCCGGCGCGTATCACCGGTACCAAGACGCATTTTCAGCGCCAGTTGTCGGTCGCGATTAAGCGCGCGCGTTTCCTCGCGCTGTTGCCTTACACCGATTTGCACTAAGGGGCCGACATGCAAATTATTCTTCTCGAAAAAGTAGTGAACTTAGGCCAGCTCGGCGACGTGGTCAAAGTCAAAAATGGTTATGCGCGCAATTTCCTGGTGCCGCACGGCAAAGCGAAGCGCGCGACGCCGGAAAATTTGGCGGAGTTCGAAAAACGCCGCGCCGATTTGGAAAAACAGCAAGCCGATACTCTGACGCAAGCACAAGCGCGCGCCGAAAAGCTTAACGGCATGATGGTGCAAATTTCGCAAAAGGCCGGCGTTGATGGCAAATTGTTCGGCTCGGTGACCAACGCCGATATCGCCGACGCGCTGAAGGCGCAAGGCTTTGACGTAGCCAAGGGCGAGATTCGCATGCCCGACGGCCCGCTGAAGCAAGTCGGCGATCACGAGTTGACGCTGGCGATGCATAGCGATGTCACGGCAACAATTAAGGTTTCCGTTTTAGGCGAAACCTAATAAGAAACCAGCGCCGGGAAGTACGACAAAAAAAGGGCTGGCAACAGCCCTTTTTGCTTTAGACTATGGCTTCCATTGGTTGTGAAAAGGGAGATTTCCCATGGACTTTAACTGGTCGCTCGTCATTGTTCTGGTGTTGCTCATTGCGTTGGTTTACATGGCCACGTTTTTCGTGCGCGCGCTACGCGATCGTAAACCCTCACAGCAAATTACCATTCACAGCAACATCGAAGACATGCGCTCAATCGGCGAATTGGCCGTGTACAAAGTCTTCACCAAAGAGATCGTCACCGAGACCGATCACAGTTGGGGCCAAGTCGGCGAAAAATATTTAAGCTGGGTGCTGACGCAAAAGAAAATGGCGATGGTATTCGAATTCGAAATCGAATTCCGCTTTAATTTGCGTAACAATGCGTTCCAAATCGAGCCGCGCGGGCAGGGCGCTTACAACATCACAATGCCGCCGTGTCAACACGAAGTTTTCATCCGTAATATTAATGTGTACGACGAGCAAAAAGCGCGCGTGTTGCCATGGCTGTTGCCGGATTTGCTAAATGGTTTTTTCGCCGGCAGCTTTAACGAACAGGATAAAAACCAATTGATCGCCGCCGCGCGCAGCCACGCGGAAGAGCGAGCGAAAGAGCAGATCAAGAAATTGGAAGGCGATTTACACGCGTCGGCGGAGTCGACGCTGCGTTCCATCGCCCGCGCGTTCGGCGCGGACAATGTCACGTTCGAATTTAAAACCGATCAAGTGCCGGCAATGGTGATCGAGATGCCGAATCGCTTGGCGGCTTAAACATAAGATTATCTTACCTCTTGTCATTGCGAGCTGCCTGTATCGGCGCGGCCGATACTGCTCATGGACCATGAACGGGATATTGTTGGAGAACAGTCGCTTGAAGGTCTGCGGCCTAGTACGACCAAGTGCGATAGCAACCGCCCAATCTTGTCATCGCGAGGAGCCCGAAGGGCGACGTGGCGATCTCGATTTGACGACGCTAG
>JANOGO010000098.1:0-1810 GCA_031406045.1 Pseudomonadota bacterium | reverse complement strand
TGCTTGTTTTAAGGACGGCTTGCCCCTCACCCCCACCCCTCTCCCCAAAGGGGCGAGGGGACGATACTCCCTCTCCCGCTCGGCGGGAGAGGGGCGGGGGTGAGGGTGGGCTTAGGTTCAAGCCCTGTGCGGTTCATGGTCCGTGGGCAGCATCGGCAGCGCCGATACAGGCAGCTCGCAATGACTAAATTTGGATTTAGGCACATCCGCCTGCAGGCCATTATCCATGCGGCGTTCCAGGCATGCTAGGCTGCAAGGCGCTCTGGACAAGGCTTGCAGCCAAGCGCCTAAATTTATTTTTCGCTGATCGCCTTTAGCGTGGCCAATCCTTCTTCGTACTTTCCTCCGACCATTTTCTCCATACTAAAAACGATCGACATTAACTTCGAGACGTAAGGGCTGGGGCCGTACATCGCTTGCGTGACGGTCGTCATGTCACCTTGTTGCGCGAGCGTGAAATCCACCCTGTTATGAGCTTCAAACGGCGTGACGAAATCGAGTTTGAGCGATACCTTAGCGGACGGCGTGGATTCGACAATTTCCATGCGACCTTGGCCGATATCTTTATTGCCGTTCCATTCGTAAATCGCGCCGACACCGTTTGTTGCGCCGCTGTAGGTTCGTTTCAAACCCGGATCGATTTTTTCCCAGGGCGACCACGCTTCCCATTGTTTGAAATCATTGATCAGCCCGAAGATTTTCTCGGGTGGCGCTTTGACGGTTGTGCTGCGTTCGACGCGAAACGTATCGGGTTTGGTCGCGGCGTAAATAAGTACCGCCGCGATTAATAATACGAGCGCGATCGCGATTGTTTTAATCATAGGATTCTCCTGTTCGAGATTGAGTGGACAAAAAGGTTTTTAGCCCGCCATGTTTTGCATCGCTTGCTGCATTTCTTCCGGTGTGACATCGCGTATGTGTTTCGCGACCGACCAATTGTGCCCGAATGGATCTTCAATCACACCGTAGCGATCGCCCCAAAACATATCGGCGACCGGCATTTTTATCGTCGCGCCGGCACTCACGGCGCGAGCGACGAAGGCATCGACATCATCGGCATAAAGATGAATCGTGACGGGCGTTCCTTTCAGTGTTTTGGGCCCGAGCATTCCATACGCCGGATTCTCGTCGGTCAACATGACCATGGAGCCACAGATTTTTATTTGTCCATGCATCAGTTTTCCGTCTGGGCCGGGCAGTCGCATCACTTCGACCGCGTCGAACGCTTTTTTGTAGAACTCGATCGCATCGGCAGCGCCGGCACAAACCAGATGTGGCGTAACGGTGTGCATACCATCAGGAATGGGTTTCACTTTTGTGTTGCTCATGATACATGCTCCTTATTCAGATTAATGTCGTGATTGATTTTACAACTGCGTGGGCAGGCCGGAAATTTCTGTGACGGGCCTCACCTCGACGCTGCCGATGCGCGCACCCGGCACGCGTGTCGCGATGCGGATTGCTTCGGTTAAATCGCGCGCTTCGATGAGGAAATAACCGGCGAGTTGCTCGTGCGTTTCGATGAACGGGCCGTCGGTTATCGCAGATGTTCCTTCGCGTACGCGAACAATCGCCGCGCTTGCCGCCGGATTCAGCGGCGACGCGCTGACGTATTTTCCCTTAGCGTGCAGCGTATGCGTCAGCGCGATGGATTCATCGAGCATCTGTTGCTGCGTCGCCTGACTTAGCGCGGCGAACGTCGCCGCATCGATAAATCGAAGCTCCACGGCGGCCAATGCCTGGTCTAGATTGAATGCGGCGTTGCTTTCGATTTCGTGCCGCGGGTCGAAGTCTCCACCAATGTTGGGGG
>JANOGO010000067.1:0-3350 GCA_031406045.1 Pseudomonadota bacterium | reverse complement strand
GACTCGCACGTGGGGTTTATCCGCAAGTGACGTTGGCCGTTGCCCGATCAAAACGAAACGATCAACTAAAGATTCTGAAAGAGCAGGGCAGTGATCCTTCGCAGGCAAGGCGTGAAGGGAAGATCACGGCCAAGATTCGCGCAGGTCACACCTTCGAAACCGTCGCCCGCGATTGGTGGAATCACTGGAAAAGTGTTCGCAGCCCGCGCCATGCCGATTACGTTCTACGCCGACTTGAAGTCGATATTTTCCCGACGTTGGGCGGTAAGCCCATTGATGAAATAACCGCGCCGCGCCTGCTCGCCGTTATCCGCACCATTGAAAAGCGTGGTGCGCTCGACATCGCCAAACGCGCGCTACAGACGAGCGGGAAGATATTCCGCTACGAGTAGCCCACGGCATCTGCGAGCGTAACCCCGTGGCCGACATCAAGCCGCAAGACGCTCTAAAGCCGCGCAAGAAAGAAAATCATGTTCGCTTGCCGGCAAACGAGTTCCCCGAATTGCTACGCAAGATCGAGACTTACGAAGGGGCATTGACCACGAGATTAGCATTACGACTCATGGCGCTGACGTTCGTCCGCACAAGCGAATTGATCGGCGCACGCTGGCAAGAGTTCGATCTCACGACGGCGGAATGGCGCACTCCCGCAGAGCGCATGAAGATGAAAACCCCGCACATCGTGCCCTTGGTAACCCATGCCATCGAAACGCTTGGGCAGCTTCAAAGCATCACGGGAAGCCGCGAACTGCTGTTCCCCGGCGAGCGCGATCATCAAAAGCCCATGTCCAACAACACCATCCTCTATGCCCTGTATCGCATGGGTTATCACTCGCGCATGACGCGGCATGGCTTTCGAGGCTTGGCCTCAACGATTCTGCACGAACAAGGCTTCCGCCACGATCACATCGAATTGCAGCTTGCGCATCAAGAGCGCGACGAAACCAGCGCCGCCTATAACCACGCGCTCTATCTGAAAGACCGACGGGAAATGATGCAGCAATGGGCAGATTATCTGGACAAGTTGAAGGCTGGCGCTGACGTTATTCTGCTACATCGCAACACAGTTTGATTCAATAACGTTTGTAATGTCTTATAATGCACAAAGACATCCAATGCAGTACAATTTCATTTGATCAAAAGCTTCAAGCATAAAGGTCTCGAACGGTTCTTTCGGACAGGCGATTTGCGAGGCATTCAGGCACAACATGCGCCCCGTCTAGAACGTTTGCTTGACGCCCTGGACAGTGCGACGGATGTGGCCGAACTGAATGTGCCCGGCTGGTTCCTTCATCGCTTAAAGGGCGACCTGAAAAACCTTTGGAGCGTCCGTGTATCGGGAAACTGGCGTCTCACGTTCGTGTTTCAAGATGGTGACGCCGAAATTGTGAACCTTGAGGATTATCACTGATGAACATGACTACTCGGAGCTTGCGCGATCCCAAGCGCGAACCTACTCACCCCGGCGCGATCCTGCGCGAGGACGTGTTGCCCGCGTTACGAATGACGCAAACTGAATTCGCCCAGCGCCTCGGTGTTTCTCGACTTACCGTTTCCGAAATTGTGAATGAAAAACGCCCAGTATCGGTTGATATGGCGATCCGACTTGGCAAGCTGCTCGGCAATGGTGCGGGATTGTGGCTAAGGCTGCAACAGGCGCTTGATGTGTGGGAACTTGAACAGTCGGGCGGGTATGAGCGTATCGAGCCGGTGGAAGTCAAGGCGGCGTAGTGATTTCCTTACTGGCCGCACATAGCCTGACGGAGCGAAAACTGGGATAGCCTTGCGCGGCGGGTTTGGAAACTCCTTGAATCGAAATCGAAGCAGGTTAATTTTGAGTTCAAATCATCTTGCCATTTCAACTGCAAAACGTTACACCATCTGGATTGTGGGGTTTTTGCAGGGGCGACTAAGTAGCAAACAGAATGCAACACTACACTAGAACGTCCAACAAAATCCAAAAAGTCCTCCTAAAGCCCCTATCCACGGGGCGTTTTGCATTGATGTCCGCAGTGCGCGAAGTAGCGCGCGGTTACACGCAACGGGCCGCCACGAAGATGCTCGGCGTCATCGCGCAGCCATTAGTTCAAAAAACTATAACCGATTGGGTTACTGGTGCCGGCAGCAGGAATCGAACCCGCGACCTTCTGATTACAAATCAACTGCTCTACCAACTGAGCTATGCCGGCGTTTTGTGGCGACTTCTAGAGTCAAGTGCGAATTAACATTTTGGATGCTTTAGCGGGTAATAACCCTACCGCCCAGTACCGGAGCGGCTTTCAGGCCATGCACGGCCAGGAACCAGTATCCAAGGGCTAGCCTTGGGTCATGAGGCTCGTGGCAGTGGTACTTCTTGATCTCGAAACTATTTTACTACTTTAAGATGGCTGCGTTCACGGCTTGCCGCCGCGGTTTTTTTGACTTCGGTTACCGCGGTTTCAGAAACAACATCCGCTGTCGGCGCGGCAGCGGGCTCGACTTTAAACATCAGCCCTTCGCTGTTTTCTCGCGCGAAAATTCCCAGCACGGCGCTAATCGGCACCGACACTTCTCGTGACGCGCCGTTAAAGCGCGCGGAGAAGTGTAGGCGATCGTTCTCGATCTTTAGGTTGCGCGTCGCCGATGGACTCACATTGAGAACGAGTTCGTTGTTCTTAACGTATTCCATCGGCACGCGGCAAGCGTCATTCACCGCAAGGCTTAAATAAGGCGTGTAGCCGCAATCGACGCACCATTCGTAAATGGCGCGGATCAGATAGGGCTTGGTGCTTATTTCGGCAGTCACTTGCGCATTGCTTTTTCAGACGGCGTCATGGCATCGATGAAGCCTTGGCGCGTGAACATGCGCTCGGCGTATTTGAGCAGCGGCGCGGCTTGCTTGGGCATGGTGATTTGATAATGCTCCAAGCGCCACAGCAACGGCGCGATCGCGACGTCGAGCATGGAAAATTCATCGCCGAGCATGAATTTTTGCTTGGTGAATACCGGCGCAATTTGCACCAGATTGTCGCGAATGATCTGCCGCGCTTTGTCGGATTTTTGCTGGCTGGCGCTATCGAGATTGTCGATTTGGCTGAACAATTCTTTCTCGAAGCGATACAGAAATAATCTCGCGCGCGCGCGCATGATCGGATCCGCCGGCATCAATTGCGGATGCGGAAAACGCTCGTCGATATATTCGTTGATGATGTTGGACTCGTACAAAACGAGATCGCGCTCCACCAAGATCGGCACCTGGTTATACGGATTCATCACCGCGATGTCTTCCGGCTTGTTGTACATATCGACATCGATGATCTGAAAATCCATGCCTTTTTCGAACAGCACAAAGCGGCAGCGATGGCTGAAGG
>JANOGO010000393.1:0-3020 GCA_031406045.1 Pseudomonadota bacterium | reverse complement strand
GAAGGCCTCGACTACGCGGCCGCATTGGAAGCGGTTTCCGCCAACACCGTGTTTACAACGCATACGCCGGTGCCCGCAGGTCACGATCATTTCACGCGCGATCAATTGATGCCTTATCTTGAGCCGCTCAGCCGCAATCCGATGATTCCGGTCGAGCAGCTTTATGCGCTGGGCTTGGTGAACGACAGTCAGGATTTCAATATGACGGCGCTGGCGATTCGCGGCTCGCGTTTTCAAAACGGTGTGTCGCGCATCCACGGCGATGTATCGGCGCAAATTTGCGCGCCGCTGTGGCCGGAAATTCAACCGGAAGACAATCCGCTCGCCTATGTCACGAATGGCGTGCACGTGCCGACGTTCCTCGCTTGGGAATGGACTGAAGTATTCGATCGCTATTTGGGCCAGGAGTGGCGCTATAGCTACGATCCGGTGTTTTGGGAACGCATCAACGAAATTCCCGATCACATTTTTTGGAGCGTGCGCCAAGCGCTGAAAGCGCGCATGTTGGAAACCTTGCACAAGCGTATTCGCCGCCAGCAGTTGCGTATTCATGGCAGCGATGCGCATCTTGATCGCCTGTTCCGTCACGCCGATCCGCTCGATCCGAATGTGCTGACCATCGGTTTCGCGCGTCGGTTCGCGAGTTATAAGCGCGCGACCTTGCTGTTCGACAACCCCGATTGGCTGAAGAAAATTATTAGCGATGCGAATCGGCCGGTGCTATTCGTATTTGCCGGTAAAGCCCATCCCGCCGATAAACCCGGACAGGATTTAATTCGGCACATTAGTTCGATATCGCGCTCGCCGGATTTCGCCGGGCATGTATTGTTGTGCGAAGGTTATGACATGGGTCTCGCGCGCCGCTTGGTTTCCGGCGTCGATGTCTGGCTCAACTCGCCGCTTTATCCGCTGGAAGCCAGCGGCACATCGGGCATGAAAGCCGGTATCAATGGCGTGATGAATTTTAGTATTCTCGATGGCTGGTGGGGCGAAGGCTACAACGGCAAAAACGGCTGGGCAATCAAACCTGCGCCGGAAAACTGGGAAGAATATCGCCGCAGCCGCGAAGAAGCGCAATCGCTGTACGAAATTCTCGAAGACCAAATCGTGCCGATGTACTACAACCGCGGCAAATTGGGCTATTCGGAACCCTGGGTAAAAATGGCGAAGCAATCTATTTCCACGTTGCTGCCGCAATATAACTCGACCCGCATGGTCGGCGAATATTTGAGCAAGTTCTATTTGGCCGCGACCAAACAATGGCGGCGATTTTCCGATAACCAATTCGAAAACGCCACGCGTTTATCTACCTGGAAAACGCGCATTAACGAAGCCTGGCGCGAGGTGCGCTTGCATCGCCGCGATGCGCCGGTCAAACGCATCGACTACGGTAACGACCTGCGCTTTGAAGTCGCGCTGCAACTGAACGGCTTAAAGCCTGAAGATATCGTCGTAGAATTGTTGCTCGGTCGCCCGCTCATCGGCCACGATCAAACCAAAAATAAACATTTTCGCTTCCACTCCACCGGCACCGCCGATGCCGGCGGCATGCATATTTACGCCCTCGAACTCAAACCGGAATTGTGCGGCAGTTTGGACTACAAAATTCGCGCTTACCCGTGGCATGAACTGATGACGCATCCGTTGGAAATGGGACTGATGGTGTGGCTATAAAAGTGTAGCCCATATACGGAAGGAGCGAAGCGTATTCCGGGAAGCGCAACAGTTCCCGACTAAGAATAACTACCAATGAAATTTCTAGACCATTTCGAAGAGTGGCTAATCGCCTCGCTGATTGCGATCGCCACGCTGATTATTTTTGTTGCCGTCGTACATCGCTACGCCTCGGGCATCTCGTTTCTCCAAGACGCCGCGCTCGCCATCAACATGAGTTGGGCGCAAGAGCTGTGCATTTATCTATTCGTGTGGATGGCTAAATTCGGTGCGGCCTACGGCGTGCGCACCGGCATTCATGTCGGTGTCGATGTGTTGATCAATCGCTTGAGCGAGCGCAATCGCGCGCTGTTCGTTTACTTCGGCCTGTTCGCCGGCGCACTGTTCACCGGCGTCGTCGGCTTTCTCGGTGCGAAACTCGTTCTCGGCATTTATGAAACCGGGCAAACATCAGCGGATTTAGAATTACCGATGTGGCTGGTCTATCTCGCGATTCCGCTCGGTTCGTTTTTGATGTGTTTTCGATTTCTGCAAGTCGCGTGGAATTTCCGCGGCACTGGTGAATTGCCGCGCCACGAAGTCGCTCATGTCGAAGGCTTGGAAGTAGAAAAAGCATGAGCGCCTATATCATTTTCGGCTTGCTGATCGCGTTCATGCTCACCGGCATGCCGATCTCGATCGCACTCGGGCTGACGGTGTTGGCATTTTTGTTTGGCTTGAGCGACATTCCCATCGAAACCGTCGCATTGAAATTATTCACCGGTATCGAAAAATTCGAGATCATGGCGATCCCATTTTTTATTCTCGCGGGAAATTTTTTAACACACGGCGGCGTCGCGCGACGCATGATTCGCTTCGCCACCAGCATGGTCGGCCATTGGTACGGCGGCTTAGGTTTGGCAGGCGTGCTTGCCTGCGCGTTGTTCGCGGCGGTGTCGGGCTCGAGTCCCGCGACCGTCGTCGCGATCGGTTCGATCCTATTGCCGGCCATGGCAAAGCAAGGCTTCCCGCCACGCTTTGGCGCTGGCGTGATCACCACGTCGGGATCGCTCGGCATCCTCATCCCGCCGTCCATCGTGATGGTTATTTATGCGGTGTCGACTAATACATCGGTCGGTAAATTATTCATGGCAGGCGTGATTCCAGGCCTGGTACTCGCAACCTTGCTAGGCCTCACCACATGGTATCGCGCACGCAAGCACGACTACCCGCGTCTGGCGCGCGCGACATGGCGCGAACGATTCGTCGCATTGCGCGATAGTTTCTGGGGACTGCTGTTAATCGTCGTCGTCATCGGCGGCATTTACTCCGGCATCTTCACGCCGACCGAAGCCGCGGCGATGAGC
>JANOGO010000378.1:0-2931 GCA_031406045.1 Pseudomonadota bacterium | reverse complement strand
GCGCCTCGCCATAGAGCAAATAATCCATACCGATGCGCCACGGCGTGCGGCACGAGTTATAGGCATACCAACCGTCGGGACCTTCTAAAAAGTCCGTCGCGGCGGGCCGAGCACCCGTTTGAATCGCCACAACAAAATCCGGCAACAATCCGGTTGTTGGACTGTAGCGCGTTTGCATCAGCTTGATGATGTCGTAGGTTTTATTGATGACGTTGGTCCATTCGCCGTGATTGGTGGCCGCTAAAAACGCACGGAAATGGCTCAGCATAAAATCGGAAGGCCGCGTGGCATAGTAATAGTCGGGTGCGGTCGGTTTTACCCAATCACCGAGCAGCACATGGTGCGTGACCGGATTGATTTCGCGCACCATCACCGCTTGAATCGCGTAGATTGCCAATTGCCGATAGTTAAATGTGCCGGTGCTGCCCCATTGTTTGTCCGCCAGCAGCAACGCATAGGCGATATCCATATCGCCATCCGTGGCGGTGCCGTTGCCATTGACGGCCTTACCGGCGGGATTCTTGGTTGCGTTCTTACAGCCCTTAACTTGATTCCAGGCCATCAGCCCTTTACCGCTGCTGGCGGGATGGTCTTGCCAATAGCGCAGCATGCCGTCAAAAATCTTTTTTGCGTCGGCGTCGTAGCCCGCCATCCACGCGAAAATCAGCATGCCGTAACCGTGGGCTTCGGAGACCGTTAACGTATCGCGATTGACATCAGCGTCCAATTCTTTATTGCCTTTTGCCACGTAAATGAAATACCGTCCCGCGCCGCAACCCTGGCGCAGATACGCTTTTTTCCAATCGGTATAGCGCTTAGTGGTCGTCGCATCGCGTTGCGCGGGTGACATATCGTTGGGCTTAATCGACCCGGCGGCGTAAACGGTATGCCGCGGGAACGGCCGCTTCGGTGTGGTGGTATCGGCGGGCGCCGCCAGCGCGTTTGCCTCGGCGGTAATCAATAATGCGCAAACGGCAAGCGCAAAAACCGAGCGAGTAATAGAGAGTCTCATGGGAAAGGCGCTTTTTTGTTGTTAATCATCCAGCCGAATAAAACCATACCATAATTCGCGACGGGCGCTACGTTTCGCGCGGTTGCAATGCTTCGGCAACTCGTTTATATTTGGGTTATGAACTTGCAACATTCCTTCCGCATCATCCTTCCTTCGGCAGCCCTGCTGGGCCTGCTACTGCGCGTCGCGCGCTAAAAAAACCTTACCCTTTTCCCTGTTGGTAGTATTCGTGATAGATTCGGCAATAGCCGGAATCTGCGTTTGTACGTTGTTTTAAAGCGTTGGAGATGAACATGAAAGACCATTTAATAATTTTCGATACGACCTTGCGCGACGGCGAGCAAAGCCCCGGCGCGACCATGACGCGCGACGAAAAGATTCGTATCGCCAAGTTGCTGGAGAAAATGAAAGTCGACGTCATCGAGGCCGGTTTTCCCGCAGCGAGTCCGGGCGATTTCGAATCGGTGAAAGCCGTTGCAACCACGATCAAAGACAGCCGCGTTTGCGGCCTGGCGCGCGCGACGACGCGCGATATCGAGCTGGTGGCCGAAGCGATCAAACCGGCGAACGCCGGCCGTATCCACACCTTCATCGCCACCTCGCCGATTCACATGAAAATGAAGCTGCGCATGGAGCCGGATATGGTGGTCGAAGCCGCGGTGAACGCCGTGAAGTTCGCGCGCAACTTTTGTGACGACGTCGAGTTTTCGCCGGAAGATGCAGGCCGTTCCGAGCCGGATTTTCTCTGTCGCATTTTAGAAGCAGTGATCAAGGCAGGTGCGACGACACTGAATATTCCCGACACCGTCGGCTACGCGATGCCGGGCCCATTCGGCGATTTGATTCGGCAATTGCGCGAGCGCATTCCCAATTCGGACAAGGTGATTTTTTCGGTACATTGCCATAACGATCTCGGCTTGGCGGTGGCGAATTCGCTCGCGAGTGTGATGAACGGCGCGCGTCAAGTCGAATGCACCATCAACGGTTTGGGCGAGCGCGCGGGCAATGCGTCGCTGGAAGAAATCGTGATGGCGGTGCGCACGCGACAGGATTTTTTCGGCTGCGACACGCGCATCGATGCGACACATATTGTTCCGATAAGCCGTTTGGTGTCCGGCGTGACGGGCTTTCCGGTGCAGCCGAATAAAGCGATCGTCGGCGCCAACGCCTTCGCGCATGAATCGGGCATTCACCAAGACGGCGTGCTGAAAAACCGCGAGACCTACGAAATCATGCGCGCCGAAGATGTCGGTTGGCACGCGAACAAATTGGTGCTCGGCAAACACTCCGGCCGCAACGCCTTCCGCGCACGCTTGGGCGAACTCGGCATCGAGTTGCAATCGGAAGTGCAATTAAACGCCGCGTTCAAACGCTTTAAAGATCTCGCCGATAAAAAACACGATATTTTCGACGAAGACCTGCACGCGCTGATGTCCGACGAAGCAGTCACGCCGCACGAAGAACACTTCAAGTTGGTATCGCTGGTCGCGCATTCGGAAACCGGCGAAACGCCATTCGCGAAACTCACAATGTCCGCCGGCGGCAAAGAGCAGCATGCGGAATCATCGGGCAGCGGCCCGGTGGACGCGACCTTCAAAGCCATCGAAAGCATGGCCGCCAGCGGTGCCGAACTACAGCTTTATTCGGTCAACGCCATTACCAGCGGCACCGATTCGCAAGGCGAAGTCACGGTGCGCCTGGCGAAACAAGGTCGCATTGTGAACGGCCAAGGCGCCGATCCGGATATTTTGGTGGCGTCAGCTAAAGCCTATTTGAGCGCGCTGAATCATTTGCATAACAAACTGGAACGGGTCAATCCGCAGCTTTGATATTTTTATTTTGTCATTGCGAGCTGCCTGTATTGGCGCGGCCGATACTGCTCATGGACCATGAACAGCGTAAACGTTGGCGTTGTAGGG
>JANOGO010000371.1:0-2189 GCA_031406045.1 Pseudomonadota bacterium | reverse complement strand
AATCGAAACGGCGACGACCGATACCGCGGCGGGGAAACTCTATCTCGCCGATTCAACGGAGAACGCGGTTGTCGTGATCGATGCCAAGACTGAGGCGGTCGAGAAAATCACCAACGTAGGTTTGTATCCGTGGGGAACACACGTAATGGATAGCAAAGATAACTATTGCCACTAAACATTGAGCTTGAGGCTCTTCGTTTCACGTTCGAAGAGCCTCTTTTTTTATTGAGGTGTGATGTTGATAAACATTAATAGTATTATTTTGCTGTTTGTTTTCGCAGCGGGCGAAGCCGGCGCGGAAGGGATGCGGGATCGCATGCGAATTGAGCGCGGCGAAGGAACGGGCGTAACGCAATCTCAGGCAACCGATCTCACTCTAACATTAACGGCGGTCGAGCCGCGCCAAATTCAAACTTGGGTGCGAACCGGCGGGGAATTCGATCGCGCGAGAAAAATTGTCACCGTGTTCGTTTATCCGCCGAGCGCGGCGCTGATCAAGGCGGGGCAGCGGGCGCGCTGTTTTCCGCTGGCATCGCGATCGTCGATGTACCAAGGCAAAATTGTACGCGTGAGCGCGCAAATGGGCCGCGCGATGGTGGAAATCGAGTTGGCCGGGCAAGGTTACTCGGAAAATTCTCGCTATCTCGCGGAGATCGTGGTCGAGCGCGGCGTGTTTCTGTCCATCCCGAATGAAGCGATTATCGAGGAGGGAAGTAAGTCCGTGGTCTACGTTCAGCATCATCCCGGTCATTATGTGCCGCAGGAAATTCAGGCCGGCATACAAGGCGAACTCTATACCCAGGTGCTGAAAGGATTGGGGGCAGGCGACGAAGTGGTCACGCTCGGCAGCTTTTTTGTCGACGCGCAACATAAGCTCGACGCCGCAGGCGCCGCGGGTGGAATGGTGGGCCATGATCACAGCAATCATTAGGTTTGTCGTTCGTTATCGAACCCTGGTCTGGCTTTGCGTTCTCGGCGCTGTGGCGCTAAGTATCTACGCCGTTCGAATCGCGCCGTTGGATGCGATTCCCGACATATCCGATCCGCAGATCATCGTTTACGCCAAGTGGGCGCGCAGCCCGCAATTGCTCGAAGCAAAAGTTGCCGCACCGGTGATTGAGTCGTTGGTTGGCTCGCCGGGTGTGCGCACGATTCGCGCGACCTCGCATATGGGTTATTGTTTTATTTACGTCATTCTCGACGATGAATCGCAGCGCCAGCGGGTGCAACAGCGCGTGGTCGAGCGCCTCAATGCGGTGCGGCCGCAACTGCCGATCGATGCTACCGTGGCGCTGGGTCCGAACGCGAGCAGCATGGGTTGGATCTATCAATATGCGTTGGTCGATCGCACCGGGGAGCGCGATTTGCGCGACTTACGCGTGCTCAACGAAAGCCGTATCAAACCCGCTCTTCAAGCTGTCGCGGGGATTGCGGAAGTTGCTTCCGTCGGTGGTCTCGAGAAGCAATATCAATTGAAAGTTTATCCGCCTTTGCTGGCGCAGGCCGGTATTTCGCTTAAGCAACTTTCTGCGGCGCTCGAAAATGTGTTTCAAGAGACCGGCGGTCGCGTCATCGAAGTCACCAATCGCGACTACCAAGTTCGCGGGGCAGTTAAAAACGATAATCTCGATCAGTTGGAATCGCTGATCATCGGTCAATCGGCAAACGGTCAAGCGGTTCGTTTGAAGGACGTTGGTTATATCCAAGTCGGCTACGACCAACGCCGCGGTATTGCCGATTTGGATGGCCAAGGCGAAGTAACCGGCGGTATCGTGATTATGGAACACGGCCGCAACGTGCTCGCGGTCACGCAGGCGCTACAACAAGAAATAAAACGCATCACGTCGGGTTTACCCAAAGGCGTTGAACTCATCACCGCCTATGACCGTTCCGATCTGGTTTGGACGACGCTGCGCCATTTTTTCACTACGCTGGGGTACGAGCTCGCCGTCGTCATCGCCGTGACCGTCATATTTTTACGCAAGCTTCGCACGGCGATTGCGCCGGTCGTTGTGTTGCTGCTCGGAACACTGTTCACCGCGTTGCCGTTATCGTGGTTTGGACAAACGATCAATCTGTTCTCGCTTGCCGGCCTATTCATTGCATTGGGTGAAATGGCGGATGCCACCATCGTCATTGTGGAAAATTGCACCGCCGAACTTGCGGCACGGCCGCATTTGAACTCCACC
>JANOGO010000360.1:0-2774 GCA_031406045.1 Pseudomonadota bacterium | reverse complement strand
CTCGAAATCGTGTTATTCTTACTCGGTATTACCAAGAGACCAACCATGGACACGACATCCGTTACAAGCAAGGGGCAAGTCACTATTCCGAAACCGCTACGCCAGCAATTGGGACTCCGTCAGGGTAGCAAGGTGGAGTTTGTGGTGGTGGGGGATCATGCCGAAATGCGCGTCGTCAGCACGCCGGTGGACCTTCCCTCGAGCGGCTTCGGCATGCTAAGGAGCAAACGTGCCCCCGTGCCGGTTGATTTTGATCCGGCGGCATTACTTACCAAAACGACGGCGAGACGACTCAAGTGATCGGGCTTGATACCAATGTTTTGGCGCGCTACTACATCCAGGACGGGAGCGATGGCGAAGCGGCAAAGCAGCGCGAGGCCGCACGTCGGTTAATGGAATCAGGCAAGCCACTGATGGTTTGTAAGACCGTATTGCTCGAACTTGAATGGGTAATGCGCGGATATTATAAATTTTCGACCGAACAAATTTCCCGCGTCATGAATCATCTTTTGGCCTTGCCTCAAGTCACCATCGAAGATCGAAAAAGCATCGCGCAAGCGCTTTCCCATTGCCAAGCCGGACTGGAGTTAGCGGATGCCTTGCATCACGCAAGCTATCGA
This sequence comes from Pseudomonadota bacterium, assembly GCA_031406045.1. GTDB lineage: Bacteria > Pseudomonadota > Gammaproteobacteria > Burkholderiales > JALYOK01 > JALYOK01. Next base: position 2,154 of record JANOGO010000360.1, on the reverse strand, counting down.
GATTGCGACAGCATGGCCTCGTTCGACGACAAACAATTTGCTCGAAGGTCTCGGCGCATGGGACTGATACCACGAGTAGTGGTGCCAGGATAGTTTGTGCTCAACTTATGGATGCCAGATAGTCAAGCTAGGCGCTGACTTTGGGCGGGGTGAGAGCGGATTTTAACTTGGCCAAATTTAGGGAGCTTTGATTTGATCTGGGAAATCTCCGACTTTGCCGGGACTCAAAAGGTTTGACCGATGCCACTGGGGTGAACGTGCGTACGCTGCAAAACTCGGAACAGAATCGGACGCAGCCTACTGGCTCCGCTCGAGCGCTGCTGAAGATTGTGGCGTCTAATCCGAAGGCGGCGATTGAGGCATTACACGCATAGTGATGTGACCACATATTTTGTGCATACTATCAAAATAGTGTCTCTTAAATGAACGTCAATTGGGTGGGAAATCGCTGCATCCTTTGCTTAGAAACGAAACCTCTTTCAAAGGAACACATCATCCCCGCTTCGATCGGTGGCGTACTTACTAGCAAATTCGTGTGCGGCGAGTGCAATTCTCACCTCGGTTCTGAGGTTGAGGCGCGGATAAGGTCCGACCCTGCGATCCGATTGGCGACCAGCCATTTACGCGAAGCAATTCCTTCCTTGGCGCTCAAGCTCCAAGAGCGGCAACCATTCATTGTTCGTGGTGGAACTGGAAAAGAGCCCGCTTTCGTAAAGAATGGGGAAGTGCGGATACGAACGAGACGGGCTAACGACGGATCATTGATACAGCCCTCTGACGACGCCAGGATCACAATTGCAAAGATCCTGGAAAAATGCGGGTCGTCCGCTGTTGATATACAGGACGCACTATTTAAGCTCGATCACTCAGAACCGAATTCGAGGATAGAAATACATCCAGCGCTTGACGCTATTCGCTGGGTTCCAAACGGTGCCGAACCAGACTTATCCAATAGCGAATCAGCGAACCCATTAGTCCCATTAAAAATCGCATTTGAATTTCTCGCGTTACATCTGGGACGTGCCATCTATGAAGATGTTCATCATTATGAGGGAATTCGGGCCGCATTGCGCGACGGCGAGGTGTTGGCCAAGAGCTTTAAAATCGAAAGATTACAAGCGGTGGCGTATAAACCTTTTCACGGACTGTGCTTCGAAGGGAACTCGCCACATACAACGATACAAATTCGCCTTTTCGGGAAATTAGCATTTCGCGTTCACTTTCTGCGAATCGCGACGAAAAGACCTCGTTATATCTACACTCACGATTTGGGTACCGGTAGGGAGTTGTGGGAAGACTAGTATTCCGAACAAGTTTCAGGAGGGTTGCAGTGAAGCAAGACGCATTGTTTTCCGTGGCAGACCAAGTAGTGTTGCTGTCCGGCGCGAGCCGCGGCATCGGTCAGGCGTTGGCGAAAGGCTTCGCCGAGCGCGATGCGCAGGTGATTATCACCGGCCGCGAGGCGAAGACGATTGAGCAAACGGCGCGGGATATTTCCGTGGGCGCGAAGCCGGCGCGCTCGATTGTTTGCAATGTGACGGATGAAAAATCGTTGCAGGCGACGGTTGATCAAGTGATGGCGGAGTTTGGCCGCATCGATACGTTAGTCAACGTCGCGGGCATGAATAAGCGCATGAAAGTGGAGAATTACACGGCGGCGATTTACGATGAGATTATCGACACCAATTTACGCGGCATGTTTTTGCTGACGCAAATGGTCGGCAAACATATGATCGCGCGCGGTCGCGGCAACATCATCAGCATCGATTCGCTCAACACCTACGCGCCGCTCAAGGGCGTCACGCCTTATGCGATGAGCAAGGGCGGCGTGAGCATGATGACGCGTGGCATGGCGACGGAATGGGGCGAACACGGCGTGCGCGTGAACGCGATTGCGCCGGGATTTTTTCCGACGGCGTTGAGCCAAAAAATGTGGGCGATTCCTAAAATGAAAGATTGGGCGATTGCGAATACGCCGCTGCGTAAATTGGGCGATGTCGAGGAATTGGTCGGTGCGGCGATTTTTCTCGCGTCGGATGCGGCAAAATTTGTGACCGGGCAGATAATTCGCGTTGACGGCGGCGTTACGGCGGGTATTTTGTGGCCGATTGATTTGGATTAAACAACGTAGGGCGGGTCCCACCCGCCATTTCC
>JANOGO010000351.1:0-10630 GCA_031406045.1 Pseudomonadota bacterium | reverse complement strand
CTTGAAGGGGAAGGGACTAGTGCAAAGGAAACTTAAAGTGGACCACCCCGTCAACCGCTTCAAACAAGGCTTGCAGGCCAGGCAGCCCCAAATCGGGCTCTGGGCAAGCCTCTCCAGCCACTATGCCACGGAAGTCATAGCCGGCGCGGGTTTCGATTGGATATTGATCGATACCGAACATTCGCCGAACGATCCGCCGATGGTGCATCAGCAACTGCAAGCGATGATGGAATCGCCAACGACGCCCATCGTGCGCGTGCCGTGGAACGATGCGGTGACATTGAAACGGGTGCTGGATATCGGCGCGCAAACGGTATTAATTCCTTTCGTGCAAAACGCCGAAGAAGCGCGGCTCGCGGTTGCGGCGTGCAAATATCCACCGGAAGGCACGCGCGGTGTCGCGACGACGATACGCGCGAATCGCTTCGGCCGCGTCAAGGATTATCACAAGAATGCCAATGCGCAAATTTGCGTGCTCGTACAAGTTGAAACTCGCAGTGCGCTCGCGCAACTCGACGCGATTGCCGCCACGCCCGGAGTCGATGGCGTGTTCATCGGCCCGCAAGATCTCGCAGCGGATTTTGGTCATCTGACTAATCCGAGTCATCCCGAAGTGCAAACGGCGATTGCCGATGGTGTCGCGCGCATTAACAATGCCGGCAAGGCGGCGGGCATTGTGATGGGTGTTGAAGCCGATGCGCGTAAATGGCTGGAAGCGGGTTGTTTGTTTGTTGCGGTGGGATCCGATATTGGGTTGCTGGCGCGTGGGGCTGAGGCATTGGTTGCTAAATTCAAAAGCGCAAATTAGTACAACTACTTCTAACTTGTCATTCCCGCGAAAGCGGGAATTCATGTTGCGTTTTAATGTGATGGATGGCCGTTCCTCGAAACTTCGGCCTACGGCCTCGTTTTCCCGCTTTCGCGAGAATGACAAGTCTGAATGTTTTCAATATTAATAGCCGCAATCGACCGACTATGACCGACCACAAAATCCTAGACGTAATCGCGATCCCCACTTCATTCCCCGTAAAAGACGGTGTCACTCTTGGCGTCGGTCGAACGGTAAAACGCGATGCGGTGATCGTGAAAATCACGACCGAAAGCGGCCTCATCGGTTACGGCGAATCGCACCATGGCCGCGCACCGGGAACCGTTGCACATCTGATCAATCACAACTTAAAGCGATTAGTAGTCGGCATGGACGCGACCGACACCACCGGCATCTGGTCGAAAATTTACAAAGCGCAGCTCGCGAGCCACGGTTTGGGCGCAGCGACTTGCCTCGCGATGAGCGGCCTCGATATGGCGTGTTGGGACATCAAGGGCAAAGCGGTCGGCTGGCCGTTGTACAAATTGCTCGGTGGCTCACGAAAACCTATTCCTGCGTATGCGGGCGGCGTATCGCTCGGCTACCAAGAACCTTTTTCGCTCATCGACGAAGCCCGCCCGCACATTGAAGCGGGATACAAAGCCTTGAAGCTACGCGTCGGCGACACACCAAAGAACGATCTCGCGCGCGTCGCAGCGATTCGCAAAGCATTCGGTAACGACATCGACATTCTGACGGATGTGAATGTCGCGTATAACCTCAATCAAGTGCGCGCGATCATGCCCGGCTTTGTCGAGCATCGTGTTGGTTGGCTCGAGGAACCATTCGCGCCGCACGATTATCGCAGCTATCGAGAAGCGAAACTGCTGGGCGGTGTGCCGCTGGCCGCCGGCGAAAATCACTACACGCGTTTCGAATTCAGCCGAGTGATTGAAGACGGCGCGATTGTGATATTGCAGCCCGATCTGTCTAAAACCGGTGGCATTACCGAGGCACTGCGCATCGCCGCTCTCGCCTCTACATGGAAGCTGGCCATTCATCCGCACACGTCCATGACCGGGCTCAACATGGCAGCGTCGATCCATTTCCTCGCTGCAATTGATAACGGCGGCTACTTCGAAGCGGACGTGTCTAAAAACAATTTATTCCGCGACGAATTGGTATCGACTCCATACCAATTGAGCAAGGACGGCACGGTGCTACCGCTGGATAAGCCCGGTATCGGTTTAGAAGTCGACGAAGAATTCTTGTCGAAACATCCAGTCATCGAAGGTCCCGCTTACATTTAAAACCGCGTCATCTTCCGTGTAGCGAAGGATGACCTGACTTACCGTTCATGCAGCAAAATCCACTTAAATCACCTTACCTTCTGTTATCGCTGAGCTCGCTATTCTGGTCGCTCAACCAAGTATTCGGCCGCGGCTTACGCGACGAAATTCCGCCGATGGCGTTTGCTTTTTGGCGCTGGGCCATCGCGATGAGCGTGCTTATCCCCTTCGCGCTTCCCCACGTGATCCGGCAATGGCCCACTATCAAAGCCGCGTGGAAACCCCTACTGGTGATGGGAATCTTCGGCACGGCGTTTCACAACGCGTTGCAATATGTCGGCTTGCAATACACGACCGCAACTAACGGATTGCTGCTGAATTCCGTGATTCCAATCATGGTCATCGCCGTCTCGTGGTTATTTCTCGGCTTGAAGCTAACCGCAATGCAACGCATCGGCGTCACACTTTCATTCCTCGGCGTCATTTGTATCGTGATTCGCGGCGACTTTTCTGTATTGAAACAACTTGCGTTCAATCGTGGCGATGTTTGGATCTTGATTGGGATTTCGCTATGGGCGGTCTATACCATTTGCCTGCGCTGGCGGCCGCCGCAATTGCATCCCATCGCGTTCCTTTGGTTGATCGGCACTATCGGCCTGATCGGCATCACACCCTTTTATTTTTTTGAAATGGTGAGTGGTCGGCACATCGTGATCACCTCCCAATCGATCGCGACGCTGATCTACACTGGGCTATTTCCATCGATTCTCGCCTTCGTGTTTTGGAATTATGGGGTGAAACAAATCGGCCCGAATAAAGCCAGTTTATTTCTTCACCTCGTTCCAGTCTTCGGCAGTATTTTTTCCATCACGTTTTTGAGCGAGCGCCTTTACCTATTTCATCTGCTCGGCATCATGCTCATTTTCACCGGAATTTATTTCTCCACAGCGAAACGATTCTCGCCATAGAAAATCCCAACTCGTCTACACTGCTTATTTTTTCCGCAATCGATCATGTCGAGCAGCTTTTCGCACCTTCGCGTTCTCGATTTACGACAATCCGCAAGTGAAAGCGCGTGGGATTCAGGTCGACATTCCCCATCCGCTGGCGGGCCGTGTGCCGCAATTGGCAAACCCGATGCGATTTTCTGCGACGCCGATTGAGTATCATGTAGCGCCACCGATGTTGGGACAGCATAATGATGATGTGTTGCGGGAGTTGTTGGGCATGGGGGCGGACGAAATCGAACGACTTCCGCAAACCCATGTTGTCGATTAGTAAATTAAATCTCAACATTGTCATTCCCGCGTAGGCGGGAATCCATACGACCTTAGTGATTGCCAACGCCAAATGGATTCCCGCTTACGCGGGAATGACACATCACAACGAATTACGCTTTTGGGAAATCAACACATGAACGTAAAAAACCGAATCGCCATCGTCACGGGCTCCGCCAGCGGCATCGGCCAAGCCATCGTCAAACGCCTCGCTGCCCATGGCGCGAAGACCGTCGTCGTCGACATCAATCAAGATAATGCCGACAAAACCGCTGCGGAAATCCGTGGCGAGCAAGGTCATGCAATTGCAATCGCTTGCAACGTGACCAAGAAGGCCGAAGTCCAAGCCATGGTCGAAAAAGTTTTGGCACAGCACGGCCAGATCGACATCTTGATTAACAACGTCGGCATCGTGCGCGATAACTACATCACCAAAATGCCGGAAGAAGATTGGGATTTGGTGATCGACACCAATCTCAAATCCTATTTCCTTTGCGCCCAAGCAGTCGTGCCCCACATGCGCGAGCGCGAATACGGGCGCATCGTTAATGTGTCATCGCGCGCGTGGCTCGGCAATGTCGGGCAGGCGAATTATTCGGCGGCGAAAGGCGGCGTCGTGAGTTTAACGCGCGTGCTCGGATTGGAACTCGGCAAATCCGGCATCACCGCGAATTGCATCGCACCGGGTTTGATCGACACGCCCTTGTATCGAAACTTGCGCGACGACGTTCAGGAAAAATTAAAGAAAGCACAGCCGTTGCCGAAGATCGGCACGCCGGAAGAAGTCGCCTACGCCGCACATTTTTTCGCCTCAGAAGAGGCGTGGTACATGACCGGCCAAACGCTTTACGTTTGCGGCGGAAAAAGTTTAGGTTCCTACAGCGGTTAATGAAAAGGGAAATTTCATGTTCGCCCGATATCAAAATATTTATCTTCTATTCGCGCTGCTAAACGCTTTCGCGTCGCCGACGTTTGCAGAAAATTCTGGCGAGCGCCTGCAACGTGGGCAGGTACTACACGATCAAATTTGTCGTGGCTGCCATGAAGACGATATGTATACCGAGCGCCATCTTTCGCGCAATCCCTACTTGGATTTGCGCATGCAAACTCGGTTATGGGCCGAAGTAGTGAAGATCAAATGGAACGATGAGCAAATCGACGATGTCGCTTACTATTTGAAGCAGACATACTATTCCGAGGAAGTACGCAACCAATAATTCAAAAGCATCGAGCCACGAGCCAGATTTGGTGCGGCTCCTGGCATATGCCCGGCTGCGAGGTAGAACCAGAGCGGCTCCTGGCAATGGCGGATCGATCATTTCAACAGGAAGTGATCGATCCGTTTTTACGTCAATTGAACTTTAATTGTCGTTAAGCAAAGTCAAACTAAAGGCCGAACCACCCGCGCACGCGCCGGACGTTGCGAGGCAACCGATTGCCGCGGCCGTCTTAATGTTCCCCGGAGCAAGCGTGATGGCGACGCCGGCATTCGTCGGCAATACGGGCGCGCTCGCACCGGTCGGCACCACGGCAACGGTATACGTTCCCGGATCTAGCTCTAGATACGACGCCGACGCGTTTGGAAACGCGAGGTTCGTCACCACACGCGAAGCAATTACGCCCGGTGCGCTGAGCACGACGACATCGACCGCCGGCGCATCCGGCGAAAGATGCAACACGCGCAACTTCGCTTTACCAGCCGCCGGCGCATTGAGATCGTCGGGATAGGCATTCAAGCGCAGCGCTTGGTTACCCGCTCCACCGAACAAGCCGATTGCGAACACGCTAAGGTCAAGGCCGTTCGTGATGTTCGCATCCAGACCAATCGCCTCGGTGGTCGTGCCATCCAGCGCCACTGATGCACGATAATTTCCCGGCGCGACGTTGAGGAAACCCGATGCGACTGGGAACGTTGCATTCGGTACAACTTCGGTCGCCGCAGTCAGCGCCGAACCCGGCGCACCAAGGTATACATCAACGGTTGGTGTGTTCGGTGAGTAATGCCCGACACGAACTTTGGCACGCGCATCCGGCAGCACGACTGAGACACCGCTCTTCGGCAACAGCATCAAAGAAATCGGCGCGACGCTAGCTGCGCTGTTTTCCTTGATTGCCGCGATGACAAGATCGGAACCCGACGCAACATTAATCGTGCCGGAATCGTAGACCACCGTTCCTTTATTGCCGGTTGGCGTGACCCGGATACGATAGTCGCCACCGGGAATTTCCAGCGCCTTCACGCCATTAGCCGGAACGATGCCTTTGAACGCAAAGTTGAGTGTCGGCGTTACCGCAGCGCTACTCAAATCCGCCGTCGGCGCCGTGACAAATACATCCACATCGGGCGCATTCGGCGCGGCATGAACAACACGAACTTTCGCATTGCCACTCGCCGGCGCATTGTTTTCATCGACCACGATTAATGCTTCGATTGCCGCAACATTATTGGCCGCGAACACCGTGTAATATTTGTTGCGCTCCAATGTAGCAGCGGCACTTAACGCTGTCACCGTCGGGTTGCTGCCATTCACATTGATGTTGATCGTCGCGTTACCGGATGCGACGGATTGAAACCCAGTGGCTTCCGGATACGAGGCCTCCGCCAGCTTTTTGTTGTTCACGACAATGTCGACGCGCGGTGCGTCGGGGGAAGCATGAACTGCGCGAAGTTGCGCGTCATTGTGATCGGAACCGCTGTCATTGCAACCCACCAGCATTGCGCTCACGAGGGCAACAACACTCCATTTCAAATAGCTAAATCTCATCATTTCTCTCCTAAAAGTGGTTCGGTCATTCAACAATAAACCCAACGTCACGGCACAAAACTTCCCCGTGGCTGCCAAAAGGCGCGCGGATGAAACGTTGATTTCGGTTGATTAGTTCAGCCGGGTTTTGCCGGAGAACGCTAGACGATACTCAAACGCGTCTCCAGTTGCGCAGCGGGATTCGGACACGGTACACTCTTGGTCGCAGAGCCCATAACATGTCTAAATATCATCTGCATCTCCATATCTAGCGATAGATAATCGTCGGAGAACACCGAGTTTGCAGACTTGGTGTTCTCATTTTTTGCCTTTAGTTTGGCACGATCACGCTGTCGATGACGTGAATCACGCCGTTCGATGCCGCGATGTCGGTCTTGACCACCTTTGCGTTATCGACCATCACGTTGCCACCCTCCATCGATACCGTCATGTTGCTGCCTTGCACCGTTTTCACGGTACCCGGCTTCACGTCGGCCGCCATCACTTTGCCGGCGACCACATGGTAAGTCAGTATCTTGGTTAGCAATGCTTTGTCGGCCAGAATCGCGTTGAGTTGATCTTTGGGAATCTTCGCGAACGCGGCGTCCGTCGGCGCAAACACCGTCAGCGGACCTTTGCCTTTTAACGTATCGACCAATCCAGCCTGCTTAACGGCCGCGACCAGCGTGTTGAACGAACCTGCCGCCACGGCCGTATCGACGATGTCCTTCGCAGGCATCGCCGCCGGTTCGGCCATTTGCTTGCCGGACATCGCGCAACCGCCCAAGGTAAGAAGACTAACGGCCGCGCCGACAATAGCAAAGCGGATTATTGAGGTAGAAAAATTTGAACGTAACATCATTTTGCATCTCCATATTTAGTGATAGATAAACTTCAGGAACAGCAGCGCTTGCAGACGCCACGATCTCTACTTTTGTTGCCGCGTTTATGAGTCTCTTCGCTTGCGGCTTGGCAAAAAGACTTACTGCATAAATCGAGACTTTGCCCCCTCTCCTCACTCAGCTGGGCAAGGGAGTTTGCTTTCCCCTCTCCCTCCCGAGGGAGAGGGCTAGGGTGAGGGCCCGCGTAAATTATTTCGTTAGCGTCGCTAGTTCACTGGACCGGCGACGATCACCTTGAACGCATCGAACGCGCCGGATTTAAACCGGCCGATCACATGAACCTTGGTATCTTCGCGCAGGTCGGCAACGCTGCCCCGCGCGAACGACGTCGCGCTGCCGATCACAATCGGACGGTTGTGCATGATGAACCCCGCCGGCGTCACGCTCTTGATCAGGCCTTCCATAATCACCGGCGTATCTTCCGGTAGCGACACAGCGACCGACACGGGTGTCATGCTGCCAGCGAGTACGGTCATCTCTTCTCCCGCCACTCGCTTACCATTCACCGCGACAAACGTCCCTTCGCGGATGCCCGAGGCGCGCACCGCGAGTTCATTCGGGTAGCGAACGGTCAGGCCTTCGACTTTGAACGATTTATCCATCACGTCCGAAGCGATGCCCTTAACATTGATTTGATTCGGTTCGTCGCCGGCTTTGCGTATCCACGTGGCATGCAACGCGTAATAGCGATCGCGAAAGCCGCTGATTTCCAGTTGATCGCCATCGCTCAGCGCGGCGAGGCGATCGAATCCGTCCAGCACCGTCGTTCGGTCGGCGAAGATAGGTTGGCCGGCAACGCTGAACTTCATCGCCGATCCCGCTGCCTGCAACGATGCGCGATTTATCGGCCCGACTAAGTCACTCGCATACTGAATACTGTTAGCAACGCCGCTGTTTCCGCCGTCGATCGCGCGAGTACCTTCCACGCGAACAATCATGCCCAAGCGCAATCCCTTAGGCACCGTGGTGGGTTTGCCGTTGACCACGACCCGCGCAGTATCGCTGTTCCAATCGAAGCCATTGACAATCACGCTGCCAAATTTCGTGACGGTTCCAATGGTCACCATCGGGCTGCCGGTACCCGTCATGCCGCCATCGGCACTTTTTCTGACCTGTTGCGCACAAGCGATTATCGTCAACGCAAACATTGCCGCGATCAATACTTTTCCGAATCGAACCATCATTTACTCTCCTCGTTTATTCCTGACACGCACTTTGCTCGATGTGATCGCCGCAGGATCGACATCTTCTTCAAAATAGTAAAGGCCGATCACCGCACGCTTTCGGCCCTCGCCGGAAACAGCGGCATTCATATCGCGATCTTGGGTAGCCAACTTGCGATCGAATCGCTCAAGAAATACCTGACCTTCTTCGCGTAGCGAATCACGAATCTCGTCGAGCGCGCTCGCCGGTAGATTGTTGTAACTGGTTTTGCGCTGAAAATAAGCTTGTATCGGAATCGCATCTAGATTGTGCGTGATCGAAGCGATCAAATCGCGGGCGTCGTTGCCGAGCAAGGATATTTTGCCTACTTGATCTTTTATGGGAAGGTAAGTGCGATTCACCAATTGCACCGAACCGTCCTGCCGCCGTGTCACCGTTCCCGCTCGCAACAGTTCATCCAATACCGATTGCACCGGCATGTCGCCGCTATAACGTCGCACCAGTTCAGCAAAACTTCGCTGCGCGCCGTCCATCGCAAGCGTCATGCGCGCAACCTTAGTTTTACTTTTAGGCGCAAAATCGCGCACCCATCCGCTGACGACTCGTGCGGCGCGATTCAATCGCTGATCGGCAACCGCCGACAGCGGCTCGGCCTCATCGCGCACGCGCGCGACCTCTTTGCGTGTTAATCCGGTCAGCACCGAAATTCGCGAATCGGTAGGCCGTTTTCCGGCAATGCCGAAATCCTTCTCAGCCACCTCGATGAACGCCCGCTTCGCCACCTCAACAAAACTATCGAACGCAATGCCGCGCGCAAGTAAGAAACGAACGAGCGGACGCAATAACGTCAAGAGTGCGGCGAGAATGTGTTCCGTGACGGTTGGCATATTTGGGAATTATTTCCCATTTTTATGTTTTCGTCAATATTCATGAAATATTTAATTGCCGTGCCAGCGGGCATATCCGGCGCGCCCCCTGGTATGGCATGCCGCGCGAGCCAAACGGGACGTGCCTCCTGGCACGGTACATTTCAAGCGACCTGCAGCTCGACAATCTGTCGGTGTAAAATAACCCAACGTAAGTTAACCAGAGCCCTTGCCAATGCAACCCACACCGTTCCAAATCAATTTCCCCGACACTATTTTTAGCGATCTCAAAAACCGCCTCGCACAAACGCGCTGGCCCGATCAAGCGCCTGGCGAAGAATGGCAATACGGCACCAGCCTCGCCTACCTAAAAAATCTCGCCGAATATTGGCGCACTGAATTCGACTGGCGCGCGCAGGAAGCGCGCCTGAATCGCTTCAAACAATTTCGCGTGCCGCTTGCCGGCATCGATTTGCACTTCATTCACGAGCAAGGCGTCGGCCCGAAGCCGATGCCGCTGTTGTTGTCGCACGGCTGGCCGGGTTCGATTCTAGAGTTTCACAAAATCATTCCGATGCTGACAAACCCCGCGGCATACGGCGGTGATCCGAATGATGCATTCACCGTTGTCGCGCCGTCGTTGCCTGGCTATACGTTATCGTTCAAACCGAATCAGCCGCGCTTCGGCGCCGTCGAAATGGCGGCTGCATTCGCAACTCTTATGAAAGACGTATTGGGTTACGAAAAGTATGCGGCACAAGGCGGTGACTGGGGCGCGTTTGTCACCTCGCGTTTAGCATTCGATCATCCGGAACAGTTGCACGGCATTCACTTGAATCTGCTCGGCGTGCGCCGCGATTTAACCTTGGCCGACACCGGCACCGACGAAGAAAAACAATTCATCAAAGACCTGCAGCATTTCTTGAAGGAAGAAACCGGATATCAAGCGATCATGGGAACCAAGCCGCAGACCTTGGCATTCGCGTTGACCGATTCGCCGGTGGGCCTGGCCTCGTGGATCGTCGAAAAATTTCGCAGTTGGAGTGATTGCGACGGCACGATTGAAAACGCCATCACCCGCGATGAAATGCTCACCAACATCACGCTCTATTGGGCCACCGGCGCGATCAATTCCGCAAGCTGGCCGTACTACGCGCGCGCGCACGGCCCGTGGCCGATCCCGCACGGCGCGCGCGTCGAGGTGCCGACAGCGTATGCCGCATTTCCAAAGGAAATTTTGCAACCGCCACGCTCTATTGCGGACCGTTTTTATAATATTCAGCGCTGGACGACAATGTCGAAGGGTGGCCATTTCGCCGCGTTGGAACAGCCGCAATTGTTGGCGGAAGATGTGCGGGCGTTTTTCCGAAAATTTCGCTAAGCACAATGTTTAGGCAGTTTATGCCTGCCCACACCTGTCATTGCGAGCTGCCTGTATCGGCGCGGCCGATACTGCTCATGGACCATGAACAGCGTAAACGTTGGCGTTGTAGGGTGGATCAAGCAAAGCGGATCCACCGTGGCGAACATCGTTCGCCGATTTTTTTCGCCCATGGTGGATCCGCTGCGCTTGATCCACC
>JANOGO010000332.1:0-3483 GCA_031406045.1 Pseudomonadota bacterium | reverse complement strand
GGTGGATCCGCTTTGCTTGATCCACCCTACAACGCCAACGTTTACGCTGTTCATGGTCCATGAGCAGTATCGGCCGCGCCAATACAGGCAGCTCGCAATGACGGCGAAACGGGGTTTGCCACGAGGCACGACCCGAGCGGCTTCCGGCGACGCATGCCTGGAGACCCGCATCCATATTGTCTCTCCGGGCATGGGGCATTTTCCCTCCCCTTCAAGGGGAGGGATAGGGTGGGGATGGGTTTGTTACTTCGCGCGATTCCGAATCGCCGTCAGAGTCGTGCGCGTGGTAATCGCTTCCGGATCAATTTTCACTTCAATCAGCGCGGGCCGCTCGGCTGCCTGTGCTCGCTCAAACGCGCCGGCGAATTGCTCGGTCGTCTCAACCGTTTCGCCGTGCGCGCCATAAGCGCGCGCGAGCGCCGCAAAATCGGGATTCTGCAACGCCGTTCCATGAACCCGCGCCGGATAGTCGCGCTCTTGATGCATGCGAATGGTGCCGTACATACCGTTATTGACGATGACAAAAATCACGCCGACGTTGTATTGCATCGCGGTGGCGAGTTCTTGTCCGGTCATCAAAAAATCGCCGTCGCCGCAAAAAGTTACGACGGTGCGATGGGGGTTGACGAGCTTCGCCGCAATGCCCGATGGCGTGCCATAACCCATCGCGCCATTGGCCGGTGCCAGTTGCGTACGCGGTTGGCGCAGCGGATAAAAGCGATGCAGCCATTGGCTAAAATTTCCGGCACCGTTGGTCAGAATCGCATTGGCCGGTAACTTTTCTTTCAGCCAAAGCATAATCTGACCCAGGTCTACCGCGCCGGGACAAGGGCCCGGAATACTGTTGGCTAAATAATCATCGTGCGCAGATTTTGTCCATGCGCCCCAGCGGCTGCCATCGATTTTCGGCATCGCGCGTAGCAGGCCGGTAAACGGCAACATGCTGGAGTTGATAAACAGATCCGCTTGATAATTCTTTCCGAGTTCGCCGGCATCGGCATGCACATGAACAATCTTTTGCTTCGGGCGCGGCACGTCAAACAACGTGTAGCCACCGGTCGTCATTTCATCCAGGCGGCAACCAATAACAATGACCAGATCCGATTCTTTAATGCGTTGCGCTAGCTTCGGGTTAATGCCGATGCCGACATCGCCGGCGTAACTGGCGTGAGTGTTATCGAACAAATCTTGGCGGCGAAACGAACAGCCGACCGGCAGGTTGGCATTTTCGGCGAAGCCTTGAATCGCGCCGCACGCATCCGGCGTCCAGCCGCCGCCGCCGAGTAGCAGAAACGGCCGCTCCGATCCTTTCAACATTTCGCGCAGTTGATCTAATTGCCCAAGGCCGGGGTAGGAATAAATCGCTTTGTAACGCGGCGCGTCTTTGACATTGGCTTCATTGACCAACATATCTTCCGGCAACGCCAGCACCACCGGCCCTGGCCGGCCCGAAGTTGCGACGTGAAATGCGCGACTTAAATATTCCGGAATGCGCTCGGCGCGATCGATCTGCGCGACCCATTTGCTCATCTCGCCGAACATGCGGCGATAGTCGATTTCTTGAAACGCTTCGCGTTCGGCGAATTCGCCCGGCACTTGGCCGATGAACAAAATCATCGGCGACGAATCTTGGAAGGCAGTGTGAACGCCGATGCTGGCGTTGGTCGCCCCAGGGCCGCGCGTGACGAAACAAATGCCCGGCCGGCCGGTTAATTTGCCGTAGGCTTCCGCCATAAACGACGCGCCGCCTTCTTGGCGGCAGACGATGAGTTTCAGTTGTTCGCGCACGTCGTACATCGCATCGATTACCGCGAGATAACTTTCGCCCGGCACGCAAAACGCCAAGTCCACGCCATGACCACGCAAGCCGTCGACCAAAATTTTTCCGCCGCTACGCATGAAGCATTCCTTCAATTAATTTAGTTTTTGACATGTGATTATCGCATGAAGCTTTGCGCGTAATTGAATTCAAGATTGGCCGTGCCAGGAGCCGCGCGGCGATTGCCTGGTGGCAGTGCATGGCCTGGAAGGCGCATGGATACTTGCTCTCCTGGTACTCTCCATTTTTGTCATTCCCGCGATGGCGGGAATCCATTTGGCTTGCGCAACAACGATGTCGGTTTAACTGCAGAGGTACTATGGATTCCCGCCTTCGCGGGAATGACAGAGTGGTGTGCCGCGCATCCCGGTGTATCATTCAAAAAAACAAATCAACACCAGCCGGAGGAAAACATGGATCGCACACAGCGTAGAGTTTTGATGGCCTCAGCGGTTGGTTCGGCGCTGGAGTGGTACGACTTCGCGCTCTACGGCACCGCGTCGGCGTTGATTTTCGGCGAGTTGTTTTTCCCCAAGCTCGATACGAACATGGGCATCCTTGCCTCGTTTGCGACCTTCGGCGTCGGATTTTTCGCGCGGCCATTCGGGGGGTTGGTATTCGGCCATCTCGGCGACAAGATCGGACGAAAACCGGTGTTGGTTTTCACTCTGCTGTTGGTCGGCGGCGGCACGTTTTTGATCGGGCTACTGCCGACTTACGATTCCATCGGCATCTGGGCGCCGATCTTATTGGTGGTGCTGCGGCTGGTGCAAGGCTTCGGCGCCGGCGCGGAATACGGCGGCGCGGTGATTCTCGCCGTGGAATACGCGCCGCCCGGCAAGCGCGGTTTGTATGGCGCGTTCGCGCCGATTGGCGTGGTTCTCGGCATCATGCTCGCGCAGGCAGTGTTCGCGATTTTCTCGTTAATGCCGAAAGAAGAATTTTTGAGCTGGGGTTGGCGCGTGCCATTCCTGCTCAGTATTTTCGTCATCGCGCTCGGCATTTACATCCGATCCAAAGTCATGGAAACGCCGGTGTTCCAACAAGCCATCGAGAAACGCCAAGTGTTACGCGCACCGGTGTTGGAGGCGATCAAACGCCATCCGCGCGAATTTTTCGTCGTCATCGGTGCGCGTCTGGCGGAGAATGGGCTGGGCTATTTATTTCCTGTTTTCGCGCTGAGCTACATGACTAAGAATTTAGGTTTGCCGCGCGGCACGATATTAATGGGCTTGGTGATCGCGAGTTTCGTTCAGATTTTTGCGGTGCTCGGATTTTCTGCGTTGTCCGACAAAATCGGCCGGCGACCTGTTTATATCGGCGCAGCGATATTTTGCGCGCTGTTCGCGTTTCCGTTTTTCATGTTAGTGAATACGCAAAGCACGCCGTTGATTTACCTCGCGCTGGTGTTGGCCATCGCGGTCGGCGTCGGCGGCATGTTCGGCCCGCAGGCGGCGTATTTCGCCGAGCTATTCGGCCCGCGCATCCGCTACAGCGGTTTCGCCTTCGCGCGCGAATTGGGATCGATATTGGCCGGCGGGCCGGCACCGTTTATCGCGACATGGTTGCTGATGAAAGGCGACGGCGCGCCGTGGTTGGTCGCGATTTATATCATCGTGTTGTCGGTGATTACCGCGATTGCGGTGTATTGTGGGCCGGAGACT
>JANOGO010000298.1:0-6869 GCA_031406045.1 Pseudomonadota bacterium | reverse complement strand
CTTTGCTACCGTCTGGCATGATCATATCGCCCGCGCGTTGGCCGGCTTTGCAGGCGCCGAGCCATTTCGCGTCGATCGTTTGCTTCGATTCTTTTCTGCCCTTGTTCGGCGGCGTGTAGGTTGACGTACGAACTATTTTGTACGCGCTATTAGTGTCACCACTTAGTATCGCGACGGTCTTTACATTCGAATCGGTAAATTTGCACGAGCTGGTGATGACATAGCTCCCCATGGATTTTTTCAGCGTCGGTTGTTTACAGTTCTTCGGAATTTTGTCGCCGAACGACGATGACAAACCCGTATCGGTTTTTTGCTCAACGCAGGTCGTGACAGTTTGTGGCTGACCATTGGTTTGATCGCCGATCATCGTCATTTCCCACAGGCCGGATTTGCGTTTGGGTAGGTCGAGGGCTTGTGCCGCTGTGGTCGCAAGAATCGAAAGTGCAGAGATAATTAGTGCAAGTTTGCGCATTTGTTTCTGTACTTTCCTAGAAATCGTCGGTGACTTAATTATTTCAACGAACCCTAAAACTTGTCATTCCCGCGCAGGCGGGAATCCATTTGGCATCGAGAATTGTGACCCACTATAGATTCCCGCCTGCGCGGGAATGACAATATTGAAAGTGGTTCGCTTTTTTAAGCGGCACGCCAGAACCCGCATGAATATTGCCTCCCGGCAATGCCTTGCCTGAGAGCCGTACCGGTATTGCCTCGTGGCGTGCCTTATATAACAAACAAATCGACAAATTCGTTTACCGGCGTAGCTTCCAACTTCTTCGCATCTAAACACAAATCGAGAATCCGCTTTTGCTGCTTAACCGGAAATTGGCGCGCGAGATTGGTTTTGAATTTTTCCACCAACACCGGCATGCCTTCTTTGCGGCGGCGCTTGTGACCGATCGGATATTCCACCACGATTTCTTTGAGCTTTTTTCCGTCCTTGAGTTCCACCGTCAAGGCGTTGGCGATGGAGCGCTTGGCCGGATCGTGATAATCCTTGGTGAAGGATTTATCTTCCACGCATTCGATCTTGTCGCGCAGCTTGTCGATACGCGGATCTTTCGCGATGCCATCTTCGTAATCACCTGCGGTGAGACGGCCGAAAATCAGCGGCACGGCGACCATGTATTGAATGCAGTGATCGCGATCGGCCGGATTATTCAGCGGGCCTTTCTTGTCGATGATGCGAATACACGCTTCGTGGGTGCGGATGGTGATCTTCTTGATGTCCTCAGACGTCTTGCCCATTTTCACGAGTTCCTTGTGCAAGGTCATCGCTGCTTCGACGGCGGTTTGCGAATGGAATTCAGCGGGGAAAGATATTTTGAACAACACCTGTTCCATCACATAGGAACCGTAAGGCCGCTGGAATTTAAATTCGTTGCCCTTGAACGACACGTCGTAAAAGCCCCAGGTTTTCGCCGACAGCACCGAGGGATAACCCATCTCGCCCTTGAGCGTGCGCATCGCGAGCAACACCGCGCGCGAGGTCGCGTCGCCCGCCGCCCAAGATTTGCGCGAACCGGCGTTCGGCGAGTGGCGATAGGTGCGCAGGCTTTGCCCGTCGACCCAAGCGTGCGACACGGCGTCGATGATGTCATCACGCGTGCCGCCCATCATTTTGGTGACGACGGCGGTGCTCGCAACTTTCACCAACACGACGTGATCGAGGCCCACTTTGTTAAAACTGTTTTCCAGCGCCAAACAACCCTGAATTTCGTGCGCTTTGATCATGCCGGTCAACACGTCTTTCATCACCAACGGCTTTTTGCCTTGAGCGACCGCAACGCGGGACAAGTAATCTGCGGTGGCAAGAATGCCGCCGAGGTTGTCGGACGGATGGCCCCATTCGGCAGCGAGCCAAGTGTCGTTAAAGTCGAGCCAGCGAATCATCGCGCCGATGTTGAACGCCGCGGTGACAGGATCGAGTTGGAATTGCGTGCCGGGCACCTTCGCGCCGTTCGGCACCACCGTGCCAGGCACAGTCGGGCCGAGTAATTTTGTGCAAGCCGGATATTCCAATGCTTCGAGGCCGCAGCCCAGTGTATCGATCAAACAATAGCGCGCCGTTTCATAGGCTTCTTTGCTGGTTATTTTGAAATCGTCGGCGTACTTGGCAATATCGACCAGGACTTTATCGGGTTTGGGGCGGACGTTGGAGATGTGGGCGGACATGTTGGCTTTCGTTAGGAGGTAATGGGTTAGGTGTTAGGAGTGAGGTGTGAGGAGTAACGGCATCGTTTGTTTGCCCCTTACTCCTCACCCCTCACGCCTCACTTTCGTTCGGCAATCGGTACAAATTTCAAATCTTCCGGCCCGGTGTAATTCGCCGACGGCCGAATGATTTTGTTATCAATACGTTGTTCGATAACGTGGGCCGACCAACCGGCGGTGCGCGCGATGACGAATAGCGGTGTGAACATTGCGGTCGGCACGCCGATCATGTGGTAGCTCGTCGCGCTGTACCAATCCAGGTTCGGGAACATTTTCTTTTCGCGCCACATGACTTCTTCCACGCGCGCGGAAATGTTGTATAGCTTCATATTGCCCGCATCTTCCGAGAGTTTGCGCGCGACTTCTTTAATGACGACGTTACGCGGATCGGAAATGGTATAGACCGGATGGCCGAAGCCGATGATGACTTGCTTTTCCGCAACACGCGTAACGATGTCCGCTTCGGCCTCGTCGGGATTGTCGTAGCGGCCGATGGTATCGAACGCGAATTCATTGGCGCCGCCGTGCTTCGGGCCTTTAAGCGCGCCGATGGCGCCGGTGATGGCCGAATACATATCCGATCCCGTGCCAGCGATAACTCGGCCAGCAAAAGTTGAGGCATTGAACTCATGTTCGGCGTATAGAATCAGGGATGTGTCCATCGCCTTGACCCAGAGTTCCTTGGCAGGTTTGCCGTGCAGAAGATGCAGGAAGTGTCCGCCGATGGAATCGTCGTCGGTTTCAACTTCGATGCGCCGACCGGAATGGGAGAAGTGATACCAATAAAGCAGCATCGAGCCGAAACAGGCCATCAGCCGATCGGCGATGTCGCGGGCCGGTGCGAGCTTGTGGTCTTCGCCTTCCGGCAACACCGATCCCAGTGCCGAACAGCCGGTGCGCAGCACATCCATCGGATGGGAATTAGCGGGGATGCATTCCAAAATATTCATCACGTTGGCGGGGATTCCGCGCAATGCTTTGAGTTTATTTTTGTACGCGTTTAATTCGGTTTGCGTCGGCAATTTGCCGTGTACCAACAAATAAGCGATTTCCTCGAACTCGCATTTGTCGGCGATATCGAGAATATCGTAGCCGCGATAGTGCAAATCGTTACCGCTGCGACCAACGGTGCAAAGCGCAGTATTTCCAGCGGCCACACCCGATAGCGCGACGGATTTTTTCGGTTTGGTGATCGGTGTTGCTTCGGTTGTGCTCATGGTTCTCCCTCTTCTTAAACAGATGAATGGTGCGCGGTGCGCACCCACGGGTTATTTTTGTTTTGCGAACAGCTCGTCTAGCTTTTGTTCATAGGCATGATAGCCGAGGTAATCGTAAAGTTGCGCGCGGGTTTGCATGATGTCGATGACATTTTTCTGCGTGCCGTCGGCGCGAATAGATTGGTAAACTTTGAGTGCCGCGGCGTTCATGGCTCGGTAGGCGGAACAGCAATGCAGCACCATATCGACGTCGACACTGGCTAATTCGTCGCGGGTGTAAAGGGGTGTGTGGCCGAACTCGGTAATGTTCGCGAGAATCGGTACTTTGACCGCTTGTTTAAACTGCTTGTACATCGCAAGTTCTGTTATCGCCTCGGGGAAAATCATGTCGGCCCCGGCTTCCACATAGGCGCAGGCTCGATCCATCGCGGCGTTAATGCCTTCCACCGCCAGCGCGTCGGTGCGCGCCATGATGACAAAATTGGGATCGGTGCGGGCATCGACCGCCGCTTTAACGCGATCGACCATTTCTTCTTTGGTCACTACTTCTTTGCCTGGGCGATGGCCGCAACGTTTGGTGCCCACCTGATCTTCCATGTGCACGGCGGCGACGCCCGCTTTGATAAAGGTGCGAACGGTGCGCGCGATGTTGAAGGCGCCGCCCCAACCGGTATCGATATCGACCAACAACGGTAGCGACGTTACGTCGGTGATGCGCCGGGCATCGGTGAGCACGTCTTCCATGGTGCTGATGCCGAGGTCAGGCATACCCAGAGAATTGGCTGCCACCCCGCCACCGGAAATATACAGCGCCTTAAACCCAGTCGCCTCGGCCATGCGAGCGGTGTAAGCGTTGATGGCGCCGATCACTTGCAATGGCTTTTCGGCAGCGAGCGCGGCGCGAAACTTGGCGCCGGCAGAAAGATTAGAAGGTGCGGTCACTATCGTTCTACTCAAATAAAGTTGCTAGAAAAACGCCGGCTGTTGCACAGCGAGCTACCAAAGCTTTCAAACCGAAAATATTAACTTTGTTGCACCGCACTGTCAATGAAAAACCTATCTTATATAAGATATAAAACTATGGACGGCATGGGGCCAAGCATGATAAATTTAACGCCTATTATGCAAGTCCAAGCGTCCCCCAGTTTTCGTCCCCTCTACGAGCAAATCAAGATACTGCTGACCCAAAGCCTGATCGCGGGCGAATGGCGGCCGGGCGAGTCGATTCCGAGCGAAATTGAACTCGCCGGGCGCTTTCGAGTCAGTCAAGGGACGGTACGCAAAGCGATCGATGAGTTGGCGGCGGAGAATATTCTGGTGCGCCGGCAAGGCAAAGGTACTTTTGTCGCGACCCATGCCGAGCCGCAGGTGCGGCATCGTTTTCTGCGCGTGATCGCCGACAATGGCGAGCGCGAGCCGGTGGAAAGCCGCTTAGTCGAATGTAAACGCGGCAAGGCGAATGCGGCGATTAGTAAAGCGCTCGGAATGAGACCTGCCGCGACGACTATTAGTATTAAGCGATTGTTGATTTTTTCCGGCCAACCGATGATTTTTGACGAAATCGTGTTGCCCGAGCCGATGTTCAAAGGGCTTAACGCGGAAAAAATCTCGGCTTATAAAAGTTCTTATTACAATCTTTACGAAAGCCAATACGGTGTGCGTATGATTCGCGCTGAAGAGCGGTTGAAGGCGGTCGTCGCGGAAACTGAACCGGCGCGCTTGTTGGAAACGAAATTAGGCGCACCGTTACTATGCGTTGACCGAATTGCTTACACCTACGACGATCGGCCGGTAGAATGGCGGCGCGGCTTTTGCAACACGAACACCCATTGTTACGTTAACGAACTCACTTAATCGACCCGCATTATGGCGCTCGCGAATCCGGCAAAGAAACGCCCGAAGCATTTAGATTTGACCAAGATACGGCTGCCGTTGCCGGGCATCGTTTCGATTCTCCATCGCGTCAGCGGCTTCGCTCTATTTTTGATCGGGATACCTTTTTTGCTGTGGGTGCTGAATTGCAGCTTGGCAAGCCAAGAAGGCTTTGATGGTTGGCGCGAAACCTTTAATCGCCCGATCGTGAAATTGATTTTGATTGGTTTTCTGTGGGCATATCTGCATCATTTTTTCGCGGGCCTGCGCTACCTTGCGCTTGATTTGCACAAAGGGATTTCGCTTCCGGCGGCGCGCGCGAGCAGTAAATTGGTGTTGATCGTCAGCGTGGCGTTGACGCTGATCCTCGGAGCGTGGCTATGGTGAAGCGCGTCGTTGTTGGCGCCCATTACGGGTTGCGTGATTGGTTGGCGCAGCGCGTCACTGCAGTCGTGATGGTGATTTTCACCGTCATTTTTCTTGGCGCGCTGGTGACTCATTCGCCAATGGATTTCACGCATTGGAAGGCGCTGTTTAACCATGGCGCGATGCGTGTTTTGACGCAGCTATTTTTTCTGTCCCTTTTTTATCACGCGTGGATCGGCATGCGCGATATTTTGATGGACTATATTCAACCGACCGGCGCGCGGCTGTTCCTTGAAGTCGCTGTAATCCTTGCGTTGGTTGGCTATGCGATCTGGAGCATCTCAATTTTGTGGAGCGCGTAAATGGCGTTAGTAAAGCGCACCTTTGATACGGTAATCGTCGGCGGTGGCGGCGCGGGTTTGCGCTGCGCGTTGCAACTCGCCGAAGCGGGTTTGCGCACCGCGGTATTGTCGAAAGTATTCCCGACGCGATCCCATACCGTCGCGGCGCAAGGCGGCATCGGCGCGGCGCTCGGCAATATGTCCGAAGATAATTGGCTGTGGCATATGTACGATACCGTCAAAGGTTCTGATTACCTTGGCGATCAAGACGCCATCGAGTTCATGTGTCGTAACGCCGCGCAATCGGTGTACGAGTTGGAGCATTTCGGCATGCCCTTCGATCGCAACGAAAACGGCACTGTGTACCAGCGCCCGTTCGGCGGCCACTCGATGAATTTCGGCGAAAAGCCGGTGCATCGTTCTTGCGCAGCGGCGGACCGCACCGGCCATGCGATGTTGCACACGCTGTATCAGCGCAACGTGCGCGCCAACACGCAATTCTTTGTCGAATGGATGGCGCTGGATTTGATCCGTAACCAGCAAGGCGAAGTGCTCGGCGTCGTCGCGCTGGAAATGGAAACCGGCGAGCCGATGATTCTGCAAGCGCGCTCGACTGTGTTGGCGACCGGCGGCGCAGGGCGAATTTTCCATTCCAGCACCAATGCGTTCATCAATACCGGGGACGGCCTCGGCATGGCGGCGCGTGCGGGGATTCCGCTGGAAGATATGGAATTCTGGCAATTTCATCCGACTGGGGTGGCCGGCGCCGGCGTGTTGATTACCGAAGGCGTGCGCGGGGAAGGTGGTTATCTTGTCAATTCAAATGGCGAACGGTTCATGGAACGCTATGCGCCGAATA
>JANOGO010000268.1:0-17156 GCA_031406045.1 Pseudomonadota bacterium | reverse complement strand
CCTCATGTCAAACGTTGGGCCGAAGCGGCTTCTACAGATTACAATGCTCCATGGAGTTCGAGTGGGATCGAGAAAAGGCAGGTCGGAACGCGCGAAAGCATCGAGTCTCGTTCGAGGAAGCGGTCACGGTATTCTATGACTCGCTTGCTACGACCTTCCCCGACCCCGACCACTCCGCCGGAGAAATACGGCTTATTACTATTGGCTATTCTGGTTACGATCAACTTCTTGTCGTATCGCACATCGAACGCGACGGCATAGTTCGGATCATAAGCGCACGAAAAGCCACAGCGAAAGAGAGAACGCGTTATGAAGCCCAAAACCCCAGAACTTAGTGACGATCTGCGCCCTGAGTACGACTTCGACTTCTCAAAAGGAGAAAGGGGTCGTTATTACAAACGCCTTCTCAAAGAAGGCTCGAACAATGTCCTCCTTGAGCCTGATGTCGCGAAAGCCTTTCCCAATTCCGCGGCGGTCAACGACGCACTCCGCGCGGTCATCGAGCTTGTCCGTTCATCAACTGGCCTAACCCCGCGTTCAACTGGGACGCGCGGAAAAGCACCACGCGCCCGTTAACTTGAACGTTGGGCGTCACAGTGAAGTTTTCGCGCATCGCATACAAGCTTAACCCGGGCAGCCCCTTGCGGAGAGCCGTAACCTGGAAGGTTCTGCCGACGCGCGATTTGAAGGCGCTCATTCAGCGTTTCGCCACAAGAGAGGCCCAAGCTTCTCGCAACACCGAGCCAGCATTCGTATGGAGAAGCAAGCGTTTGGAGGCAGTAACGATCTATGAAGCACGGTTCGGGGCAGTTCCGGAACTTTTTAAACGTCGCACATTGCCTAAACTAAGCTCGTATTACGTCCATAAAGGGCAGTACTTGTGGTCGTTACCAAGAGACAACTCCAAACCATGAGCAAATCAGTAGTGTCCGGTTAAAAGTTGAACAACGTCAATTGGTTGTCGGGTGGTGGTGGAATAGTTCTGCGAGCATCGGGCTGAAAGGCGCATGTTAGCTGGGTTTTCTCGAAAATAGACACCGATAAAATCTGTAGCAAAGTGTAGAGCGAGGTATCGAGTTGAAGCTCTTTTTTGACGATAGCAATGAGCACATAGGTGGATACGGCACACCAGATTTGTGTCTTGACCGCGTTCTCGCTGGTGCCCAGGAAACGCTTGATGCGCAGGTGCTGCTTGATCCACTTGAAGAACAACTCCACCTGCCAACGACTTTTGTAAAGCGCGGCGATAGTCAACGCGGGCAGCGTCGTATTGTTGGTCAAAAATACCAGCGTCTTGCCCGACTCCGGGTCTTTGAAACGGATACGCCGCAATTGCTCGGGATAATCCCTGGCGATATAGAAACCATTCATCGCGATCATCTGATCGCAGATCACCCCGGTGGACCGATCGGTTGGCGCCGAGTACACTCGCCGCGCATCCATGCCTCGCTTGGCGCGTGTGACGAAGAACGCGCCAGTCTGGTGCAATTTGTACAGGCGGTGGAAGTCCAAGTACCCGCGATCCATCACGTAAAATGCGCCCGCCTCGAAGCACAAGAGATCGAGCGCGTTGACATCGCCCATCTTGCCGTCGCTGATATGAATGAAAGCGGGAATGGCGCCACGCAAATCCAGCAAAGTGTGCAGCTTGATCGCTGCCTTGGTCGAGCGAAATGGCGCCCAGTCGAACAACGAAAGACAAAGATCGATCGTCGTGGCATCGAGCGCGTAGACCGTCGCATCCAGATCGATCGCCAGCGGCTCCTGGCTGTAGAGTTCGCGCGCACGTACGATCAGGCGCATGGCCAGCGCGTGACGGGGTGGCCTTGGGCCATAGATATGCCAGTCCCGGTCGTTCAGCGCATCCGAGAGTGTCGAGCGAGCCGGCGCACCGCGCAAGCCCATGTGAAACAGCTTGGCCTGATTGGCGCTCAGGCATGCCTCGATGTCGCGCAACGATTCGCGCCACGTCAATTGCGCGAACGCCATCACGCGAAACAAATCGGCGCAGTCCAAGGTGCGTATACCGGCATCGCCACCGTGGCGTTCGATGATGCGGCCAAAGGTCTTCCATGGCACATACTCCATGATTTGCGCAAACAACGTCTTGCCCACATTCATGCCACACCCCAGGTCGTCTAAACCCAACAGCATCGCAAATGATCAACCTAAAATTCAAATCGTGGACACCCTATAAATCTTTAAAACGCCCGCCAATAGTGGAACTACGGCCAGTGCCGCTCAAATAAACCGGACACTACTGATTCCGTTTCTAAATCAAAAATTACGCGGGCTGACGGCGCAGATCAAGCGTTACCGGAAAATTTCGATTGCTTTGTTCGTGAACTATCTCTACCGGTCCCGGAGTATGGCCATGGTTCCAGAACCGCGCCACGCGCCGTGCTTCAGCCTCGTTGGCGTTGACCGGGAAGGTTTTGTAACTGCGTCCGCCGGGGTGAACGACATGATAAGTACAACCGGCAATGGCGCGCTGGTTCCAGCTATCGACCAGATCAAACACCAGCGGAGAATGAATATCAATAGTGGGATGCAAACCCGACGGCGGTTTCCATGCGCGATAACGCACACCGGCAACAAACTCGCCATGTAAGCCGGTGGGAGTAAGGGGAACCGGTCGACCGTTACAAGTGACGATGTGGCGCGTGTCGGTCATGCCGTTAATTTTGACTTGTACGCGTTCCACCGAAGAATCGACATAACGAGCGGAACTTGATCCCACCATTTCCTCACCTAAGACATGCCATGGCTCGATCGCCTGGCGCAATTCAAGCTGAATGCCATCGTGAACAAGGGTGCCGTAGCGGGGGAAACGAAATTCCAAGAAAGGTGCAAACCAATCGTTGTCAAATGCATAGCCGGAATCTCGCAGTTCGCGAACAATGTCGCGCATATCCTGCGCGATAAAATGTGGCAGCATCCATCTATCATGCAAAGCTGTTCCCCAATGCACTAGCCGCTCCTTGTATGGCGCCCGCCAGAAGCGCGCAACCAGGGCGCGTAGCAGCAACACCTGCACCAAACTCATGCGCGCATGCGGTGGCATTTCAAAAGCACGAAATTCCACCAAACCCAACCTGCCCGTCGGGCCATCGGGGGAATAAAGTTTGTCGATTGAAAACTCCGCTCGATGGGTATTGCCGGTCAAATCAACGAGAAAATGACGCAGCAAGCGATCGACCAGCCACGGCCGTTTGCTTTCCTCGGTTGAGGCCCACGCCAGATCCATTTGTTCGAAGGCGATTTCCAGTTCGTAAAGATTGTCGTTACGCGCCTCGTCAACCCGGGGCGCTTGGCTGGTGGGGCCGATAAACATCCCCGAAAAAAGATAGGACAACGCCGGATGATTTTGCCAGTAGGTGATCAGGCTTTTTAGCAAATCCGGCCGTCGAAGAAACGGACTATCGGCGGGTTTCGCACCGCCCATCGTAATGTGATTACCGCCGCCGGTCCCGGTGTGACGGCCGTCGAGCATGAATTTCTCCGTGGCAAGCCGCGTCTGGCGCGCCGTTTCGTACAATGCCTCGGTCGTAGTTACAAGCTCCGGCCACGAGGTCGCGGGATGGATATTCACTTCGATCACGCCGGGATCGGGCGTGATGTTGAGCACTTTGATTCGAGGATCCCAAGGTAACGGATAACCCTCCAAACGCAATGGAATATTGAGATCAGCGCAAGTATGTTCGATTGCCGCAACTAGATTTAGCGCATCTTCTAAGCGTTTTAGCGGCGGCATGAAAACATAGAGTACGCCATCGCGAACTTGTGCGCAGCAAGCGGTACGCACAACTTCCTTTGTTTTTGGCGATTTATTATGTGTGCGCGTGACCACACTTGCTTTATTTGCAGCGCCCTTGGGATCGACAAGCTCACCGCGCTCCTCAAAAGGATCACGATCGAATTCAATTTCAACATCGTGGGAAACTCGCTCTGGAAGCGATGCTAAAGGCAGCCGATACCCGAGTGGTGAATCGCCGGACAACAAAAAAAGTTGTTCGCGCTTAAGCGGCCAAACCGATGTGTCCCAGTGCGAATCGGCTTCACTGTCTTTGCTTACTGCTATTGCTTTCAGAGGAAGCACAAAACCTGCCGGTTGCGCTATGCCCTGCTGCAACAATGTCGCAAGGCGCGCACGTTCGCTGTATTCCTTCATCGGAACCGACAGGGGATCGAGATTGATCGGTAGGTTTGCTTCGATCTTTATTACGTTGAAAGGATCTTCAAAAGCGGGCATGACATAGTGCTCGGAAATTCCTAAGTTCACTGCTAGCGCTTGCATGAAACGCTGTGCGTCGGAAATCGTAAGCAAATTTTCTTCAGACACGCGCTGAGCACGATTGGCATCTCGCCAGATCGGTGCGCCGTCGGCGCGCCAGTAAATCCCAAGCGCCCAGCGTGGCAAGGGTTCGCCGGGATACCATTTTCCTTGGCCGTAAAATAGGAGTCCATCCGGCGCATACTGCGCTTTCAGTTTTGCGGCGAGGGTTTCGGCCAGCGCCCATTTTTCATCCGATAGCGCGGTGTAATTCCACTCTTCGCCGTCGACGTCATCGACCGATACAAACGTCGGTTCGCCGCCTTGGGTTAGTCGCACATCTTGTGAAATTAACTCGGCGTCCACCTGCCGGCCCAGCTCGTCAATCGCATGCCACTGCGCATCGGAATAGGGCTTAGTCACGCGCGGGTCTTCTTGGATACGCGTGACACTCATCGTGACTTCGAGCGTCGATTCGCACATGTCCGTCGCGCCGGTTACCGGCGCTGCACTCGAGGGGAACGCAGTGCAGGCAAGCGGAATGTGTCCCTCCCCTGCCATTAATCCCGAGGTCGGATCCAAACCAATCCATCCCGCGCCGGGCAAATACACCTCCGCCCAGGCATGCAAATCCGTGAAATCGCGAGTGGGCCCAGACGGCCCTTCAATAGGTTTGACGTCAGCTGTTAGTTGAATTAAATATCCGGAGACGAAGCGCGCAGCCAATCCCAGGTGGCGGAGGATTTGTACTAGTAACCAGCCGGAATCCCGACAGGAACCCGACGCCAGTGAGAGCGTTTCCTCGGGTGTTTGGACGCCTGGCTCCAGCCGGACTAAATAGCGAATATCTGATTGCAGTCTTTGATTAAGCAACACCAAAAAATCGACAATATTCAAGCCGACCGATTGCGGGTTCTGCTTGAATTGTTGCAGCCATGTTTGCAGCCGAATTCCTGGCGTTTCAGTCTCAAGGTAGGGCGCAAGCTCGATCGCAAGTTGCTCGGGGTACGCGAAAGGATATTTTTCCGCATACTTCTCGACGAAAAAGTCGAACGGATTTATTACCGTCATTTCGGCCAGAAGATCGACCGAAAAACTTAAAGCCTTTGCTTTTTCGGGGAAGACGAGACGCGCGATGTAGTTGCCGTATGCATCTTGCTGCCAATTCAAGAAATGATCGGATGGTTCAACGTGCAGCGAATAACTGAGTATTGGCGTGCGACAGTGCGGGGCAGGACGCAAGCGAATTTCGTGTGGCGCGATTCCGATCGATCGGTCAAACCGGTAATTGCTTTTGTGATGAAGCGCGACACGAATGGGCATAGTTGGGATTTAAGGAACTCGGGCAGTGAAACTAATCGTCGCAATACAGACAACCGGCGCGCCGATTTTAGACGCTAACGATCGACGGGCGCCAGAAAAAGGCTGTTGATCTCAGAATTTAGAACCGCTAACTGATCAATAAATTCCATTAAATATTCATGCAGCCCATGCTCTATGATGCGTTCGGTTCGTCCGTAGTGCAACTGCGCATGGATTTCGCCGGCCAATCTCTCAGGCTCAAGCGAGGACGAATCACACAGTTCCTTCAGGATACTATAAATATCATTGAAGCACGCATGCAGCGATCGCGGAATATCGTCACGCAGGATCAGTAACTCGGCAACACGAATGGGGGTAATCGCATCACGATATATTTTTCGATACGACTCAAACGATCCGACGGAGCGCAGCAAGGCACCCCATTGGTAATAATCAACCGCGCCGCCGACGTCTTCCACACTCGGCAATAACGTATGGTACTTTACGTCCAAAATACGGGCGGTATTGTCGGCGCGCTCGAGAAATTGCGGGAGGCGAATGAATCGATAGGCTTCATCGCGAAGCATCGTGCCAAACGTGATGCCACGGAAAAGTTGCGAACGAGTTTTTACCCATTCAAAGAACTCCGATACGCCGCGATGATGAATATGGCCAAAATTCAATTCGCGCATTTCTAGCCACGTTGCATTCAAACATTCCCACATTTCGGAACTTATCGCCCCGCGTTGCGCCCGGCCATTTTCTCGGGCGAGCTTCAAACACGAAATAATGCTAGATGGATTATTTGGATCCAACACCATAAACCGCAACACGTCATCAATCGTGATCGCAGTGTTTCGCTCGTAGAATGGGGTCACCAAACCGGTAATCACCAACGGCACCACCCATGGCTCGGCCCACTCCTGACCGGGTTCCAATACTTTATACGGCAGCAATGACATGCGATAAGTGACGTCGAGCATGCGGGCAATATTTTCAGCCCGCTCCATGTGGCGCGACATCCAAAATAAGTCGTTTGCCGTTCGGCTTAACATGGCGCGTTCATTGTTCTAACACCCACGTATCTTTTGTTCCGCCGCCTTGTGACGAATTTACTACCAGCGATCCTTCCTTCAGCGCTACTCGAGTTAGTCCGCCCGGCACCATCCGAACCGACTTTCCCGAAAGAATAAACGGCCGCAAATCGATATGTCGCGGCGCAATGCCGGCATCGACGAATGTTGGGCACGTCGATAAACTTAACGTGGGCTGCGCAATATATTTTTCAGGATTTTTTAGTATCCGCTCGCGAAAATCATCACGCTGCGCGGAAGTCGCCGCAGGACCGACGAGCATGCCGTATCCACCGGAACCGTGCACTTCTTTGACCACCAACTCGTGTAGGTTCGTTAATGCGAAATTAAGATCGTCCTTCTTGCATAATTCGTAAGTGGGAACGTTATTAAGGATCGGCTGTTCATTTAGGTAAAACTGGATCATCGCCGGCACATAGGGGTAAATTGACTTATCGTCCGCCACGCCGGTGCCGATGGCATTCGCGAGCGCCACCTTTCCTGCCCGATAGGATTCCATCAGCCCCGCAACACCCAACTTGGAATCCGGACGAAACACTAGCGGATCCAGATAATCGTCGTCGACACGGCGATAAATGACATCCACTCGTTTGGGTCCTCGCGTCGTGCGCATGTAGACAAAACCGTCCTTGACGAACAGGTCTTGGCCCTCCACCAACTCGATACCCATTTGTTGCGCTAAGAAACTGTGTTCGAAATACGCACTGTTCCAGGCACCAGGCGTTAGCAACACAACGGTTGGATCGGCAACACCATCCGGTGCAACGCCGCGCAGCGTCTCGAGCAGCAGGTCCGGGTAATGATCGATCGGAGCGACGGCATGTTGCGCAAACAATTCCGGAAACAAGCGCATCATCATCTTGCGATCCTCAAGCATGTATGACACGCCCGAGGGCACGCGAAGATTGTCCTCGAGAACATAAAACTCACCGACGCCCGCACGAACTATATCGATGCCGGCAATATGCGCGTAAACACCTTGCGGTACATCCAGACCCTGCATTTCCGGACGATACTGGCTGTTTTGTAACACTCGGTGGGGCGGAATGAGGCCTTCGCGGAGGATTTCCTGGCCATGGTAAATATCGTGTAAAAAATTGTTCAGCGCTTTAATGCGCTGACGCAATCCCCGCTCTAATATTTGCCATTCGTTCGCCGGAATGATCCGCGGCACGATATCGAATGGGATAGTGCGCTCCGAACCGGATTCCTCACCATAAACCGCAAAAGTAATGCCGACACGATGAAAAGCAACCTCGGCCTCAGTGCGCTTTTGCGCGATACGTTCAGGCGAAATGGCACTTAGCCAGGTATCGTACGTCGAGTAGTGCTGACGCACGCCCTCCTCAGCCATATGCATTTCATCATAGGTCCCAGCCATTTTTTGAATCTGTATCAGATAGTTGTTCCTTAATGTCAGCAAATCGCATGCCAGCGGATTGGTAAGCAGCAAATTTTATGGCCCAAGGCAAGCGCGCTGCATAGAAACCGTGTCGCACGCCCTAGAAACGTACATTGCGGCCTCGAATAGCGTGCGGTCGTGCACCAAATGAAAGCAGAACGGTTCAACTCGGTGCAGCTACTCGTTGGGTTTTGTCTCGCCCAGTATTACGTTTCCGCGTGAATTTGAAGTTAAACAATTACAAATAAAACCTTCATCGTACTGCTGGTAATATACATCTTTATTTACAACCTCCAGAGGAAGATTCCATGTTTAAGAGCGTTGGTCAAGCGGTATGGTTTGCAATCGCGATCGGTGGTATCGCCATAACCGCAGCCGCACAAGAATCACTCGGCGAAAAGAAAATTTGGCGCGAGCAGGAGCAATATCTCGCCGGCGAAGGCACGGACATGAAAACGGTCTGCGGCAAAGATCTTCCGGCTTCTTTCGACAAACCGTCCTACAAAGGCCAACTCGAAGGCAGCTATAGCGTATATGGTTACTGCGGCGAACTTTTCAGCGCGCTGCGAACGATTTGCGCCGATGCTGACGGCAAAGCGGCGGTGCAGGAAAAAATCAGCAAACTCGAATGCGCGTTCGGCGGCAAAGATAAGCGCGCGCTGTCACTGAAGGGCGGCACGCTGAAAATGATCATCGATTGGGATGCGTCAAATTACGGCGATTTTATCAACGCTTGGCTGCTGAAGAATCTGTGATATACGATGCCTGAAGAGGCAGTATTGATGCGCCTCTTCAAGCATAGTGCCGCAAACGGCAATACCGGAGCGCCTCCGGGCGCTACTACTTTTGATATTTGCGGCAGACGTTCGCGACTTCGCCTTCTAGCGCGTTCTTGGTTTTGAAAACAGCGCAGGTGTTTTCGCGAAAATATTCGCCATTCGCGGCGATCTGTTCGGCCAGCGGCGCCTTGAGTTCGTTCCAGCACAATTGCGATGCGAGCTTTACGCTCGCGCCGTACTGAGGTTCATAGCCGCTACTCGGCAAACCCAGGCCCGACATCACGGCAAGCGCCACGTCTTCATCGTCGCAACGCCGCTCGATACTGGGCTCGGCCAAGGCGCTGGCAAAAAATGGCACGGCGGCCCAATGTTTAAGTTTTAAACGCGCCAACTTGCCGGCCTTGAATGCCAGATCCAGATTGCCGGCGTCGTTCTTGACGAACTTGGTCATGTCTTGCAGGCATTGATCGGCGCCGTAGTTGTCTTGGAAGCAGACGGCGAACGCCTTCAGGCCTGCGTCAGCGCGCTTAGCCATGAAAGGCTTATTAGTTTTTAGTTTCGGGAAACGCGCTAACATTGATTCGCTGGTCGATAGCGCGCTGTACGCATCATTGGCGCCGGCTTCGTGATCGAGTAAGCCCATGGCGGTTTGTTCCAATACTTTATTCCACTCCGGGTCACGATCTGCAGGACGAATATCTTCCAGATGCGCCGCTAATTCACTCCATGCGCCTTGATCTGCCAGCGCGCGCAAATCCTTCAGCGAGTAGGCCTGCTCAGCCGCGCCGGCGATCTGGTAGCAGCAAATCAACGTTAATAATAGGAAACGTAGTTTCATGTTGTTTTATCCATTGCGTTAACTTAAGGAAGCTCTGAATAAGTTCGAGTTCTAAGTGAGGCAAGGCCCGAACAAAAAATATCGCCGCAGCGTATGCATGATACGTGAAGCGATATTTTTTGTGAGCAATGCAGTATCGCGACGAAATCGGACTTATTCAGAGCTTCCCTAACGTTGTTTGCGAAACGCTTCGACAATCCCCAACACATCGACGTTCTTCGATTCTTCTTCGGAAAAAAAGACGTTCAATTCCTTGCGCGATCCCTTCGGATAAACACTGTAACTACCGCGGCGCATGACGAGGCTGACATAGTTTTGATCTTTCAGTGTGTAGTCTTCCTTGCCGTCGTACAGCTTGCGCTCGTGCAGCAAAATTCGGTCATCCCAATCGCCTTCGACGCGATGAAACTTGATGAGGAACTGGTTATCGCCGCGCGGTTCGAGCGGCACGAGGGTGATCACTTCGCCCTCGGCGCCTTTGAAAACCTTCGCGTATTTGTACGGTTTGAGTTCCTCCGCCGCGACTGGCGCAGACAACCACATGGCCGTTACTAGTATTAGAATGCCGCGCAAAAAAGATGATTGATGATCCATTATCTGCCTTTAAAATTTCACGATGCCACAAGAGGCAATACCAGCGCGGCTCACAGCCCGCTCATTGCCACGAACCAATATCTAGGGGCTGGCCTAGGGCCATGCGGCTGGTGGCACGATGAGTGTTCTAAGCTCCAAAAGTGTCGTTGCGAGGAGCAATGCGACGAAGCAATCTCGAATTTTGCCGCCACATAAAAACAGATTGCTTCGTCGCGTTGCTCCTTTCCATGAACCCGATTTGACCGATGCGAGTTTTAAAAACCGCTTGCCCCTCACCCCCACCCCTCTCCCCACGATACTCCCTCTCCCGCTCTGCGGGAGGGTTGGGGTGAGGGTCGGCGTCGGTTTGAGACCTGTGCAGTTAATGGTCCGTGGGCAGTATCGGCCGCGCCGATACAGGCAGCTCGCAATGACGGTGGAAAACAAAAAAGCCGGCGTTGCCGGCTTTTTGTTTAACGATATTGATGCTTTACTCCGTCTCTGCGGCAAGCTCTGCCGCATCCGGCCGATCGAGCAATTCGACTAACGCCATCGGCGCATTGTCGCCCTGACGGAATCCAAACTTCAGAATCCGTAGATAACCACCGTTGCGATTTTGAAAGCGTGGACCGAGTTCGTCGAACAATTTTACGACGACATCGCGATCGCGCAAGCGGTCGAATGCTAGGCGACGATTCGCAAGACTGGGTTTTTTACCGAGGGTGATGAGCGGCTCGGCAACACGGCGCAATTCCTTCGCTTTCGGCAACGTGGTCTTGATGACTTCGTGCTGCAACAGCGAGTTGGTCATATTGCGCAGCATGGCCAAGCGATGGCTCGTAGTGCGATTTAATTTGCGATTACTTTGACGGTGACGCATGGTAATTTTCCGTGGTTTTTTCTAGGCGCTCGGCTTTTCGACCAGCCCGGCGGGCGGCCAATTTTCGAGTTTAATGCCCAGGGTGAGGCCTTTGGACGCAAGCACTTCTTTAATTTCGTTGAGCGACTTGCGTCCTAGATTCGGCGTCTTCAGCAATTCTGTTTCCGTGCGCTGGATCAAATCGCCGATATAGTAAATGTTTTCCGCTTTCAGGCAATTCGCCGAACGCACGGTCAGTTCGAGATCATCAACCGGTTGCAGCAAAATCGGATCGACTTGCTGGGCCTTTGGCTGCTCGATGGAAATCGGCGTGCCTTTGAGATCGGCAAATACGGACAACTGATCGACCAACACGCGCGCCGCGTAACGCACGGCTTCTTCCGGCTCGACCACGCCGTTGGTTTCGATATCGACGATGAGCTTGTCCAAATCGGTACGTTGCTCAACGCGCGCGCTTTCGACTGCGTAGCTGACGCGGCGCACGGGGCTGAACGAGGCGTCAAGCATGATGCCGCCGATGGCGCGATTCTCTTCTTCAGTGTGTCGATTGACGGCGGGCTCGTAGCCACGGCCATGCTCTACTTTCACTTGCATCTCGAGCTTACCGCCTTGCGCGAGGTGCGCAATGATGTGCTCGGGGTTAATGATTTCAACGTCGTGAGTTAGCTCAATGTCGGCGGCAGTGACAACACCGGGACCGGCCTTCTTCAGCTTGAGTACGATTTCGTGCGCGTTGTGCAGCTTGAATACAATGCCTTTGAGGTTCAAAAGAATATCGACGACATCCTCTTGCACGCCCTCGAGCGCGGAATACTCATGCAGCACGCCGGTGATTTTGACTTCGGTCGCCGCGTAGCCCGGCATTGACGACAGCAGAATGCGACGCAGCGCGTTACCTAGCGTATGGCCATAGCCGCGCTCGAACGGTTCCATGACGACCTTGGCGTGGTAAGGCGAAATATTTTGAACATCGATAATGCGCGGCTTGAGAAAGCCCGTACCTTGACTCTGCATAAGGTGTGTTCCTTTGAGCGGCGATTACTTCGAATAAAGCTCGACAACGAGATTTTCGTTGATGGTCGGTGGCAACTCCGAACGCTGCGGCCGGGCTTTGTAAGTGCCCTTCAAACCCTTCACATCTACTTCAACCCATTCCGGAAAGCCGCGCTGCTCGGCGGCTTCAACCGCTGCTTTAATACGCAGTTGATCTTTGGCGCGCTGCGCAACCTCGACAATATCGCCGGGACGAACTTGATACGACGGAATATTGACGCGATGGCCGTTTACTTTAATGCCGTTGTGACGCACGATCTGGCGCGCTTCGGTGCGCGACACGCCAAAACCCATGCGATAGGACACGCTGTCCAAGCGGCTTTCCAGCAACTGCAGTAACGCTTCGCCCGTAACGCCACGGGAGCGCTCGGCGTTCTCGTAGGTTTTATGGAATTGGCGCTCTAACACGCCATAAATGCGGCGAACTTTTTGCTTCGCGCGCAACTGATTGGCGTAGTCGGACAATCTGGAATTCTTTTGACCGTGCTGTCCCGGCGGATAGTTGCGCCGCTCGATGGCGCATTTATCGGTGTAACACTTTTCGCCCTTCAAAAACAGCTTCTCGCCTTCGCGGCGACATTGACGGCATTGCGGATCGGTATTTCTAGCCAACTTTGTCTCCCTTAAATGCGGCGGCGCTTAGGTGGACGGCAGCCGTTATGCGGCACGGGCGTCACATCAGCGATACTGGTAATCTTGAATCCAATTGCGTTCAAAGCGCGCACAGCGGATTCGCGGCCGGGGCCCGGACCTTTGATGCGAACTTCCAAATTCTTCACACCACATTCCTGCGCGGCTTTGCCCGCAGCTTCGGCCGCGACCTGCGCGGCGAAGGGCGTGCTCTTACGCGAACCTTTAAATCCGCCAGCGCCGGACGTCGACCATGAAAGCGCGTTGCCTTGGCGATCGGTAATGGTGATGATGGTGTTATTGAATGAAGCGTGCACGTGGGCTATGCCCTCGGCGACATTCTTTTTAACTTTTTTACGAACTCGCTGAGCCGTAGCTTTAGTTGCCATTAGTAGTAATCCTTGTGTTACTTAGATGCGGGCGCGCGTGCGGCCGAACGAGCTTTTTTCGGACCCTTGCGCGTACGTGCGTTCGTGCGCGTACGCTGTCCGCGAACCGGCAAGCCGCGGCGATGACGCGCACCGCGATACGAACCCAAATCCATCAGACGTTTGATGTTCATGGAAATCTCGCGGCGTAAATCGCCTTCGAGTTTGAACTTACCGACCTCGCCACGGAGCTTATCCATTTGCTCGTCGTTTAGATCTTTGATCTTAACCGTGAAGCCAATTCCCGCTGCCGTACAAATCACCCGCGCACGATTACGGCCAACGCCGAAAATCGCCGTGAGCGCCACGTCGGCATGCTGATTATTTGGAATGTTTACGCCTGCAATACGCGCCATTTACCTACCCCGCTGGGGAAACTTTAAATTATAACGGATCAATAACTTACTTATCAACCTTGCCGCTGCTTGTGGCGCGGATCGGAACAGATCACGCGCAGCACGCGCTTACGACGAACTAATTTGCATTTACGGCAAACTTTTTTTACGGATGCTTGCACTTTCATTTCTAGCTCCAGTTACTTCGCGCGGAACACAATGCGAGCCCGCGTCAAATCATAAGGTGTTAACTCTACTGTTACTTTATCGCCCGGCAATATGCGGATGTAGTGCATACGCATTTTGCCGGAGATATGTCCTAATACTATGTGACCATTTTCTAACTTTACCCGGAAGGTCGCATTCGGCAGGGGTTCGACAATCTCTCCCGCCATCTGAATGGTGCCTTCCCTAGCCATGGCATTTTAATAAGCTAACGAGCAGGGAATCCTCCGCCCTTGAAGTTGGCTTTCTTCAACAGGCTTTCGTACTGGTGAGACATAATGTACGACTGCACCTGCGCCATAAAGTCCATGGTCACAACAACGATGATCAGCAACGAGGTGCCACCAAAATAAAATGGCACATTGAATTTAACGATTAAGAATTCCGGCAGCAAACATACCAACGTGATGTAAATCGCGCCAACCATAGTCAGCCGCAGAATGATCTTTTCGATGTAGCGCGCGGTCTGTTCACCCGGCCGAATGCCCGGCACAAAAGCACCACTCTTCTTTAAATTATCTGCCGTTTCCTTGGGATTAAACACCAACGCGGTATAGAAGAAACAGAAGAAAATAATCGCCATCGCATAAAGCAGCACATACACCGGTTGACCCGGAGACAGCGCAGCGGCAATATCTTTAAGCCACGTCATACCTTCATAATTACCGAACCAACTTACCGCCGTGGCCGGCAGCAAAATGATGCTCGACGCGAAGATCGGTGGGATCACGCCGGAAATATTTAGCTTGAGCGGTAGGTGCGAACTTTGCCCGCCATAAAGCTTGTTTCCTACCTGTCGCTTCGCATAGTTCACAAGAATCTTGCGTTGACCGCGCTCGACAAATACGACCGCCGCGGTAACCAATACAATAAGCGCAAAAATGATGATTACCGTCAGCGGGTGAAGCGCACCGGTACGAGCCAGATCCAATGTGCCGCCGACCGCTTGGGGCAAACCAGCGACAATTCCCGCGAAAATAATGAGGGAAATTCCGTTTCCGATGCCACGTTCCGTAATCTGCTCGCCCAACCACATTAAGAACATCGTTCCCGTCGTCAATGATATGACGGTCGTCATACGGAACAAGAAGCCGGGGTGAAGCACTAGACCTGCTTGCGATTCCAACGCAATTGCGATACCCATCGACTGAAACAGCGCCAGGCCAACGGTGCCATACCGGGTATATTGCGTGATTTTGCGGCGACCCGACTCACCCTCTTTTTTCAGTTGCTCAAGCGTTGGGGAGACGACGGATAGAAGCTGAACGATAATCGACGCCGAAATATACGGCATGATTCCAAGCGCGAACACGGTAAACCGCTGCAACGCTCCGCCGGAAAACATGTTGAACATCCCGAGTATGCCACCCTGCTGGGATTCGAATAGTTTGGCAAGTTCGTTCGGGTCAATGCCCGGCACTGGAATATGAGCCCCAATGCGGTAAACGATTAGCGCGAGCAATAGGAATATCAGGCGCTTTTTCAAGTCACCCATTTTCCCTAACGACAGCGAGCTATTCGGAGCAGTGGCCAATATGATTACTCAGCTATTGAACCGCCGGCGGCTTCAATCGCGGCTCGCGCGCCTTTAGTCACACCTAAGCCCTGCAGCTTAATTGCGCGCTTGATTTCCCCTTTGAGGAAAATTTTGCCGGATTTAGCCAGCCCGGATGCAAGTCCTGCCTGTTTCAACGCGAGCAAATCTATCGTGTCGGCTTGGACATTATTTAAGTCCGTCAAGCGTACTTGAGCGATATCGTCTCGCGTCAAGGATATAAATCCGCGCTTCGGAAGACGACGCTGCAAGGGCATTTGACCACCCTCAAATCCTACCTTGTGAAATCCACCGGCGCGGGATTTTTGCCCTTTGTGGCCTCGGCCTGCGGTTTTACCTAAGCCACTCCCTATGCCGCGTCCGACGCGACGTTTTGGGCGCTTGGAACCGGCACCGGGTTTAAGTGTATTCAATCGCATAAATTACTCTCTTCGCCTAACCGACTTTGACCAGATGATTCACAAGATTGATCATCCCGCGGATAGCCGGCGTGTCTTGAACTTCGACGGTTTGGCGCATGGTACGCAGACCCAAACCTCTAACCGAGGCGCGATGATTAACCTTCGCCCCGATCGGGCTTTTAACTAAAGTTACCTTGATCTTTTTGCTTTCCGTCACAGCGTCTTACTCCGTCAAATCTTCAACACGCAAACCGCGTTTCGCGGCAATTTCGGATGGCGTATTCATCGCTAACAAACCATCCAAAGTCGCGCGTACCACGTTGTAAGGATTCGTTGAACCATGGCATTTCGCCAAAATATTGGTCACGCCCATCACCTCGAAAACCGCGCGCATCGGACCACCGGCAATAATTCCGGTACCTTCCGATGCCGGCTGCATAAATACTCTTGCCGCACCATGGTTGCCCATCACTGAATGGTGCAACGTACCGCTCTTTAAACTGACTTTCACCATGTTGCGCCGCGCCTGCTCCATCGCTTTTTGGACCGCCACCGGCACTTCGCGCGCCTTACCTTTGCCCATGCCGATGCCGCCATCGCCATCGCCCACTACGGTCAGCGCGGCGAAGCCCATGATACGTCCACCTTTCACGACCTTGGTAACCCGGTTCACCGCGACCATCTTTTCGCGTAGACCATCTGACCGCTCTTCTGTTTCGACTTTAGCCATACTCTCGTTATCCCTTAGAACGCCAGACCGTGTTCGCGCGCCGCTTCCGCTAGGGCTTTGACGCGACCGTGATATTTCAAGCCCGATCGATCAAACGCGAGCTTCGCCAACCCCAAGGTTTTCGCGAGTTCGGCAATCCGCTTTCCTACCACCGCGGCGGCTTTGATGTTTCCGCCATTCGCAATATCTTTGCGCACTTCTGCTTCGGCAGTAGAAGCACTTGCCAAAATCTTACCGGCAACCCCGTCGATGATTTGGGCATAAATATGGCTGTTGGTGCGATGCACGCTAAGACGTGCCACTTTGAGCTCTGCGATTTTAGCGCGGGTTTTGCGGGCTCGGCGCAACCGAGCTTGTTTGGTATCAACCATGTCTTTCCTCGATTACTTCTTCTTGGTTTCTTTGAGCACAATGACCTCGTCGGAATAACGCACGCCTTTACCTTTATACGGCTCCGGCTTGCGGTAGGCGCGTACTTCAGCGGCGACTTGTCCGACGCGCTGCTTATCCATACCTTTGATCAAAATCTCGGTCTGGGTCGGCGTTTCAACTTTAATTCCGTCCGGCATCTTGTGCGCCACGGGATGCGAAAACCCCAGGGTCAAATTCAACACCTGACCACTGGCCTGGGCACGATATCCGACGCCGACCAAATTCA
>JANOGO010000265.1:0-24295 GCA_031406045.1 Pseudomonadota bacterium | reverse complement strand
CTAAGCAGATTGCAAGATCGATTGTTGCGGCAAGGGGCCAACGGCCTCTTGTTACCACCGGCGAACTTGCCGCACTCGTGGCAGGGGCGGTCAAAACGCGCGAGCGCGGCCAAGATCCGGCAACGCGCACCTTTCAGGCTGTTCGGATTTTCCTCAATCGGGAGCTTGAAGAATTGGCGTTAGTGTTAACTCAAGCGATGGATTTATTGGACGCAGGTGGGCGCTTGGCGGTGATCAGTTTTCATTCGCTGGAAGATCGCATCGTCAAAAATTTTATGCGCGACCTGGCCAACCCCGGCGACAAAATGCCTGCGCGCTTGCCGCTTAAAGCCCGCGATTTGCCACAACCGACGCTTACGATCATCGGTAAGCCGGTGTATGCGAGCGATTCCGAAGTGGCGGCGAATCCGCGTGCGCGCAGCGCCGTGATGCGCGTTGCGGAAAAGAGGGTTGCGGCATGATCACGCGCTTTAACCTCGTATTGTTGATACTGCTGGTTGCGTGCAGCCTGTCGCTGGTCACGGCACAGCATCGCGCCAGAAAAACCTTTATGGAATTGATTCGGCAACAAGACATCGCCGCGGCACACGAAACCGAGTTCGATCGCTTGCGGCTGGAACAGCGGACCTGGGCAATGCACAGTCGGATCGAAAAAGTTGCGCGACTGAATTTGAGAATGCAAGCCCCGCAAGCCACACGTATCCGCATCCTAAGTTTTCCCGCCCGGCCCTGACATGCGTTACGCACCCCATAACCCCGCCCTCAGTTTGAAACTTGAAGGCTGGCGCTCGCGTTTGTTGTTAGTGCTGATCTGCTTGCTGTTTTTAGGGCTTGCTGCTCGCGCTGTTTATTTGCAAGGAATTCGCAACGAGTTCTTGCAGCGAAAAGGCGAAGCACGCTACAGCCGCGTGATTGAGCTGCCGGCCAATCGCGGTGTTGTTTACGATCGAAACGGTGAAGCGCTGGCGATCAGCACACCGATGGAATCGGTGTGGGCTAGTCCACCGGATGCTAATCTGAGCGCGCTGCAATTATCCAAGCTCGCCAACATTTTGCGCCTGGAAAAAAGTGAAATTGCAGCTCACTTGAATGATAAGACACGCGGTTTTGTTTATTTGAAACGCCAGGTTTCGCCTGATTTGGCGGCGTCGGTCACGGCGCTTAATATTCCGGGCGTATTCCTGCGCCGTGAATACAAACGTTTTTATCCGGCGGGGGAGGTAATGGCTCATGTCGTTGGCTTCACCGGTATCGACGACACGGGCCAGGAAGGTTTGGAGCTCGCATTCCAAAGCTCGCTCGCCGGATTGCCGGGCGCCAAGCGTGTCATCAAAGATCGCGCCGGACATATCGTCGAGGACGTCGAGCGTATCAAATTACCGCAAGACGGCAAACCGCTGACGCTATCGATCGATAGCAAAATTCAATATCTTGCCTATCGCGAACTACGCGATGCCGTAAAAACCCATCGCGCTAAAGCCGGCTCGATCGTGGTACTCGATGTGCGAACTGGTGAAGTTGTCGCGCTGGCGAGCTTACCCGATTACAACCCGAATAATCGGGTACGTCTAAAACCGATGCAAATGCGCAATCGGCCGGCGATCGATATGTTCGAGCCGGGTTCGACGCTGAAGCCATTTACCATCGCAGCGGCGCTGGAGGCGGGAAAGATCACGCCAAGTACGGTGATTTCGACGGCCCCAGGATCGTTGAAAGTGGGTAATCGTACTATCCACGATGCTCACCCGCAAGGCGCGATCACGGTCGCCCAGGTGATCCAAAAATCCAGCAATGTCGGTTCAGCAAAGATTGCGTTATCGCTGCCGGCCGAAGCGATGTGGGACATGTTCAATCAGGTTGGATTCGGCGCCTCGCCGCATTCAGGTTTGCCGGGCGAATCCAGCGGAAAAGTCAGGCCGTACAAAACGTGGCGGCCGATCGAACAGGCGACGATGTCCTATGGGCATGGCATTTCGGTCAGCTTGCTGCAGCTTGCGCGGGCCTATGTCGCGTTCGCCAGCGGCGGTGAAATTCGCCCAATCACGAT
Source organism: Pseudomonadota bacterium (assembly GCA_031406045.1). Lineage (GTDB taxonomy): Bacteria > Pseudomonadota > Gammaproteobacteria > Burkholderiales > JALYOK01 > JALYOK01. The sequence goes on along the minus strand of JANOGO010000265.1, from coordinate 22,248 downwards.
GCTCAAGTCCGATGCGGCCGTCGAAGGCGAGCGAATTCTCTCCGAACGCACAGCACGCGCGGTCACTGAAATGCTGGAAATGGCGGTACAGCCCGGCGGCACGGCGCCGAAGGCACAAGTGCCCGGCTATCGAGTCGCCGGCAAAACCGGCACTGCGCACAAACAAGTCGGCAGCCGCTATGCGGCCGATGTGTATGTTTCTTCTTTTGTTGGATTCGCGCCGGTGTCGGCGCCGCGTTTCGTGATCGCGGTAATGATCGATGAGCCCTCCGCCGGCCAATACTATGGTGGCGCCGTCGCGGCACCGGTGTTCTCGAAAGTAATGGGCGACGCACTACGCAGCCAAGGCGTCGTGCCCGACGCGCCGCTGAAAGAATGGTCCGACCCGATGTTCAGTGCGCCAGAGATCAAAGAAGACGCGTAATCGTGACCATCCTTCAACATCTCGAACAACTCGGTACGCGCATCACGCGCCTAACCGCCGATAGCCGGAAAGTAGCGCCAGGCGTGGCTTTCGCGGCATATCCCGGGGAACGGCAAGATGGGCGCAGCTTTATTGCGCAAGCGATCGAGCGCGGTGGCGATGCGGTATTGTGGGAGCGCGAAAGTTTTCGTTGGCATCCGGAATGGCGCGTCGCCAACCTTGGTGTCGAACAATTGCGCGATCACGTCAGCGAGATCGCCGGTGCGGTTTATGGTAATCCGTCCGAGCAACTTTGGATGCTGGGCGTGACCGGTACTAACGGAAAAACGTCGGTTAGCCATTGGCTCGCGCAGTGCCTATCGCTTAACAACAAACCGACCGCCGTGCTGGGAACCTTGGGCAACGGTTTTTTCGATGCGCTGGAAGCGGCCGTCAATACCACGCCGGATGCGATCGAACTGCAGGAAAAGTTGGCGTCGTATCGAGATCGTGGCGCCGCCGCGGTTGCGATGGAAGTGTCGTCCCATGGGCTCGCCCAAGGGCGGGTGAACGGCGTGCTGTTCGATGTCGCGCTGTTCACTAATTTGTCGCGCGACCACCTCGATTATCACGGCGATATGGAACACTACGGCGCGGCGAAGGCGAAACTGTTCGACATGCCTAGTTTGCGTTATAGCGTGGTCAATAGCGACGATCCATTTGGTATGTCGCTGATTACGCGTCTGGAAAAAAATAATGTCCCCGTCATCGCCTATGGCATGACTGCTAACGCAAATAAATCCATCGCGATGTTGCATGGGCGCGACCTGCAATTTTCGGCTAGCGGCTTGGCGCTCGATGTTCGCAGCCCATGGGGCGACGGAGTTTTGCAGGCGCCGGTGTTTGGCCGCTTCAACGCCTACAACGTGCTCGCGGTGCTGGGTGGATTAATTGCCAGCGGTATTGATTTCAATAAAGCGCTGACGCGACTCGCTACGATTACGCCGGTGCCGGGCCGGATGCAGCAACTCGGCGGCGGAACGCAGCCGTTGATTCTGATCGACTATGCCCACACGCCCGACGCGCTTGAGAAAACCTTGACTGCGGCGCGCGAGCTAGTTGCCTCCGGAAAACTGATTTGCGCATTCGGCTGTGGCGGCAATCGCGATAAAGGTAAACGGCCGGTGATGGGCGAGATCGCCGAGCGGCTCGCCGACCAAGTCATTCTGACCAGTGACAATCCGCGCGATGAAGATCCGCAAGAAATCTTAAGTGAGATTCGCGCCGGGATGGCGCGCAGTTGCCAGATCATTCCCGATCGCAATGCGGCGATCGCTCAAGCGATCACCCAAGCCCAAGCTGGCGACGTTATTTTGATCGCCGGCAAAGGCCACGAAAACTACCAAGAAATTCGCAGCGTCCGTACGCCATTCAGTGATCTGGACGTGGCGGCACGAGCGTTGGGAGAAAAATCATGATGACTTTACTGGAAGCCGCTCAAGCGATCGGTGCATTGGCCTCGGGCCCGAACGTACCGTTTATCGGCGTGAGCACCGATAGCCGCAACGTTGCGCAGGGCGATCTGTTCATTGCGCTCAAGGGCGAGCGTTTCGATGGCCACGAATATATTCGCACGGCGGTGAGTTTTGGCGCCGTCGCGGCGATGGTTGATCAATCTTGGCCCGATCAGGATCTCGGCTTACCTCTGCTGCGTGTGGACAACACGCGACTCGCGTTGGGGCGGCTGGCGCAGGCTTGGCGCGCGCTCAACAATACGCCGCTGGTCGCGATCACCGGCAGCAACGGCAAGACCACGCTGAAGGAAATGATTGCTGCGATCATGCGCGCCGAGTTGTGGGCCGATGGGCAGGGCGACAATCCGGACGCATTGTTAGCTACCGAAGGCAATCTCAATAATGACATTGGCGTGCCGCTGACCTTGCTGAAGCTACGCAAACAGCATCGCTATGCGGTGATCGAGATGGGCATGAATCATCCCGGCGAAATCGAGTACCTATCGCGCATGGCCAGTCCCGACATCGCGGTGATCAACAATGCGCAGCGCGCGCATTTGGGTTTGCTCGGCACGGTCGAGGCGGTGGCGCATGCCAAAGGCGAAATATTTGCGGGCCTACGCCCCGATGGGGTCGCGATCATCAATGCCGACGATCCCCACGCGTATGTTTGGCGCGAGTTGACCGGTAGCTACAAGCGCATTGAATTTGCATTGTCGCAACCAGCAAAAATATCGGCTCGCTATAGTTTAACGGGGTTCGGCAGCCATATTGATTTTCTGACGCCGCATGGCGAAATTTCCACCCAATTGCAAGTCCCCGGTACCCATAACGTGCGCAATGCACTCGCCGCTTGCACCGTGGCGTATGCGTTTGGCATAAAGCCCGTCAGTATCAGCGCGGGCCTGCGCGCGTTCGCGGGTGTGAAGGGTCGCATGCAACGCAAGAGCGGCGCGCAAGGCGCGATCCTGATCGACGATACTTACAACGCCAATCCCGATTCGGCCATGGCGGCGCTTGATGTTCTGGCGCAGTTCCAGGGAACGAAAATATTTGTGCTCGGCGATATGGGTGAAGTGGGTCCGGACGGCAATGCGATGCACGCCGCAATCGGACAGTACGCGCAAGAGCTCGGTATCGATCGCTTGTTTAGTTTGGGCGAATTGTCTCACCAAGCAGCGGCTAAATTCGGTAATGGTTCGGCACTGTATGTGCGTGCCGAAGACTTGATTGCCAATTTGCGGCCGCTATTAAAAACCGGTGTGACGGTGTTGATCAAAGGTTCACGCTTCATGCATATGGAGCGCGTGGTCAATGCGCTGGGTAGCGAGACGGCGCTCGCCTAAAAATGCTGCATGCGCTCACTCAATACCTTGCTCAAGACGTCCGCGCTTTCCACGTCTTTAACTACATTACCCTGCGAGCGGTGTTGGCGAGCATGACCGCGTTGGCAATTTCGTTCTTCGTCGGGCCGACCATGATCCGTAAGCTCACCGCTTATAAGATCGGGCAATCGGTGCGCGACGATGGTCCGCAAACCCATTTGATCAAAGCCGGCACGCCGACCATGGGCGGCGCGTTGATTCTGGTCGCGATTGCGATTACCACGTTGCTGTGGGCTGATCTGCGCAATCACTATGTCTGGATTGTGTTGTTGACAACGCTCGGTTTTGGCATCGTCGGTTGGATCGACGACTATCGCAAGGTCGTCCATCGCAATCCGAAAGGCTTATCGGCGAAAGCCAAATTTTCCGGCCAGTCGATTGTCGCGATCATCGCCGGGACTTATCTGGCCTATAGCGCCAAGCTGCCGGTACAAACTGAATTGATTGTCCCATTCTTTAAAGCAGTTGCGATTCCACTCGGCGCGATCGGGTTCATTTTGCTGACTTATTTCGTTGTCGTTGGAACCAGCAATGCAGTGAATTTAACCGACGGTTTAGATGGCCTCGCGATCATGCCCACTGTGATGATCGGCAGCGCGCTTGCGGTGTTTGCTTACGTGGCAGGCAATGCGGTTTTCGCGCGTTACCTTAGCCTTCCCTATATTCCCGGGGCGGGCGAATTGTGCGTAATCTGCGCAGCGATCGCTGGAGCAGGATTAGGTTTTCTATGGTTTAACGCCTATCCCGCCGAAGTGTTTATGGGCGATGTCGGCGCGCTGGCGCTGGGCGCGGCGCTCGGCATGATCGCGGTGATAGTTCGCCAGGAAATTGTATTACTGATTATGGGTGGCGTGTTCGTCGTAGAGACGTTATCGGTGATGATCCAAGTGACGTATTTTCGTTATACCAAAAGAAAATATGGAACGGGAAAGCGGATTTTTTTGATGGCGCCGTTGCATCATCACTTTGAGCAAAAAGGCTGGAAAGAGAACCAAGTCGTCGTACGTTTTTGGATTATCACGATGATGCTGGTGTTGTTTGGACTTTCCACGTTGAAGCTGCGCTGAGACGATGGCCCTGGCAATCAAAGACAAACGTTGGTTGATCCTCGGATTGGGCGACACCGGCCTGTCGCTGACGCGCTGGCTGACAAAACGCGGCGCGCTGGTTCGCGTCGCCGATACGCGCGACAACCCGCCGCACGCGACTAAGCTTAAGCGCGATTTTTCCGCGGTGGAATTAGTGACCGGCCCGTACCGGCCGGAAACGTTTGCCGGCATCGACGGTATCGCGATGAGTCCCGGCGTTTCACTGCGCGAAGCGCTGGTCGCACATGCTATAGCAAAGGGAATACCGGTCGTCGGCGACGTCGAACTGTTCGCGCAAGCCATTGCATCCATGGCGAAGCCACCGAAAGTGATCGGCATTACCGGATCGAATGGTAAATCGACCGTGACGACTATGGTCGGCGATATGTGCAAGTCAGCAGGGCTGAATACCGTGGTTGCCGGCAACATCGGTTTACCGGTTCTGGACGCGCTGTCGGAATCCGATTCGGCACCGACGAAACCGCAATGCTACGTTCTCGAATTATCAAGCTTTCAGTTGGAAACGACGGCTAGCCTCAAGCTCGACGCGGCGACGGTGTTGAACGTGACTGAAGATCACCTTGATCGTTACGGTGGCATAGCCGAGTATGCGCAAGCGAAAGCACGAATCTTTGCCCATTGCTCGCATCAAGTGCTCAATCGCGACGACAGTTATAGCGCCGCGATGAAAGAATCCGGCATCGCTACGTCTTATTTTGGCCGCTCGGTACCGCTGGGTGCCGATCATTTCGGGTTGCTCTCGGTGCGTGGCGAAACCTGGTTAGCGCAGGACCAAACCGCGCTGATGGCGCTGGCCGAATTGCCCTTGGCCGGCGGGCACAATGCCGCCAACGCATTGGCGGCACTTGCATTAGCGCGGGCTATCGATCTGCCCTATGCACCGTTGTTGGAAGCGTTGCGTCGCTTTCGCGGCCTGCCGCATCGGGTGGAAAAGGTCATGGATATCGGCACGGTCGGGTTTTATGACGACTCCAAAGGCACCAACGTCGGCGCAACGGTTGCGGCGTTGCTCGGCATGAAAGAAAAAGTGGTGCTGATAGCCGGCGGCGATGGTAAAGGCCAGGACTTTTCACCGTTGAATGACGCGGTCGCAAAGCACGCTCGCGCGGTGATTCTGATCGGCCGCGATGCCGAATTAATCGGAGTGGCTATTGCTACTAGCGGCGTGCGCGTGTTGCGCGCCAAAAGTATGGATGAGGCGGTTCGACTGTCATTGCAAGCGAGTGAGCCGGGCGATCGCGTATTGCTATCGCCGGCCTGCGCCAGCTTCGATATGTTCAATAATTATGTCCATCGCGCCCAAGTATTTATCGACGCTGTTCGCGCACTGGCCGCCGCGCAGCGCACGGTCAGCAACGGGGCGATTTAAGATGTTATACACCGCCACTCGAGCGCAGCGCCCCGACTACGATCCTTCGTTAGTTTGGCTAACGCTGTTGTTGTTAGGGTTGGGCTTGGTGATGGTTTACTCAGCGTCCATCGTCAGCGCCGAAGGTGGACGACATACCGGCTATCGCAGCACCTATTACCTGGTGCGCCACGGGCTTTACGTTTTGATAGGTATGTGCGCAGCCGTCGCTGCGTTCCAGATCCCGCTAAAGCTTTGGCAACAAGTGGCGCCCTATGCGTTTTTAGGCGGCGTGTTGTTGTTACTTTTGGTGCTAATCCCCGGGTTTGGCCGCGAAGTGAACGGCAGCCGCCGCTGGATTGGGTTGGGCGTTATGAATTTACAACCCTCCGAGCTGGTGAAGTTTTTCACTGTACTTTACGCCGCCGATTACACCGTGCGTAAAGCGGCATTCATGGATAGTTTCAAAAAAGGTTTTTCGCCGATGCTCGGCGTGATGCTGCTCACCGGCGGCTTATTATTGCGCGAACCGGACTTCGGCGCTTTCGTCGTCATCATGACGATCGCGATGGGTATTTTATTCTTGGGCGGCATGAACTGGCGTTTGTTTGCCGGACTCATCGTGATGTCGACGATCGGGTTTGTGCTGTTGGTTTTGACCTCGCCGTACCGTATGCAACGCGTGCTCGGGTTCATGGATCCATGGGCCGATCCGTTCGGTAAAGGTTATCAACTGAGCCACGCATTGATCGCATTCGGGCGCGGCGAATGGTTCGGTGTCGGCCTGGGCGCGAGCGTAGAAAAATTAATGTATTTGCCCGAAGCGCACACGGATTTTTTGTTGGCGGTGATTGCCGAGGAGATGGGTTTTGTCGGTGTTTGCGCCGTGTTGGCCATGTTCGTTGGCATCGTTTACCGCGCGTTCCGCATCGGGCAGCAGTCCGCTTCGCTCGAGCGTTATTTTTCTGCGTTAGTGGCACAAGGCATCGGCCTATGGTTGGCGGTTCAGGCGGCGACTAATATCGGCGTCAACATGGGTGTGTTACCGACCAAAGGGTTAACGCTGCCGCTGCTGAGTTTTGGCGGCAGCGGCATCGTGACTAACTGCATTGCACTGGGCGTTTTAGTGCGCATCGATTGGGAGAATCGCCAATTGATGAAGGGGATTACGTTTTGACGCCGACTATATTAATCATGGCCGGCGGAACCGGCGGTCATATTTTTCCGGCGCTTGCGGTGGCCGATCGTCTCAAGGCCGATGGTTGGCGCGTGGTCTGGCTCGGTACCCGAAACGGCATGGAGGCCAAGGTCATTCCGCAACGCGGTTATCCAATGGAGTACATCGCGTTCTCCGGCGTGCGCGGCAAAGGATTCCTGCGCTTGCTGATGCTTCCCGTGACGTTGCTGCGCGCATTTTGGCAGGCGGCGCGGGTGCTGCGTCGGCTCAAGCCGGACGTGGTGCTCGGCGTTGGCGGCTACGTTACCTTTCCGGGTGGTTTGATGGCGTCGCTGCTGAACCGTCCCCTCGCAATCCACGAGCAAAACTCCGTCGCGGGCCTCAGCAATCGCGCGCTGGCGGTTGTTGCGGATCGAATCCTCGCCGGGTTCCCGCGTGCATTCGACGAAAAAATCGCCAGTCCTGTTGCCAAACTATTAAAGCCTAGTACGACGGTCGAATGGACCGGCAACCCGGTGCGAAGTGAGATCGTCGCTTTATCGCCGCCGTCGCAACGCTTCGCCGAACGTCGTGATGTGCTGAGCATCTTAGTGGTCGGCGGCAGTTTGGGTGCGCAAGTGTTAAACGACGTGGTGCCGAAAGCATTGAGCCAGATCGGTATCGCGCAGCGCCCCCATGTGATTCACCAAGCGGGCGTTAAACACCTCGACGCATTGAAAGCAGCTTATGCGGGCGCCGCGGTGCAGGCCGATATTCGTCCGTTTATCGATGATATGGCGGCGGCCTATCGCGATTGCGATTTGTTGGTTTGCCGCGCCGGGGCGTTAACGGTTGCCGAGATCTGCGCGGCGGGAATCGCCAGCGTGCTGGTGCCGTTTCCGCATGCGGTCGACGATCATCAAACGTTCAATGCGCGGTTTTTGAGCGACGCCGGCGCTGCCGTTCTGATTCCTCAAACAGAATTGACGCCAACGCGGTTAGCCGATCTGATCAAACGCTTTACGCGCCAGCGACTTGAGCAAATGGCCAGCAAGGCGCGCGCGCTATCGAAGCCCGAAGCGACCGAGCGCGTCGCGCAAGTTTGTATGGAATTAGCGCATGCAGCATAGAGTCAAAAAAGTTCATTTCGTCGGCATCGGCGGCGCCGGGATGAGCGGCATCGCCGAAGTCATGCTGACGCAGGGTTTTCAGGTGAGTGGTTCCGATTTAGGAAGTAATGCTGCTACACGTCGCCTCGAATCCCTCGGTGCGCGTGTCGTTCAAGGACATGCGTCGGAAAACACCAAAGACGCCGATGTGGTCGTCGTCTCAACGGCGGTGAAGGCAGACAATCCTGAGGTCGTTAGCGCTAGAGAAAATCAAATACCCGTTGTGCCGCGAGCGATGATGTTAGCTGAGCTGATGCGCTTGAAACAAGGTATCGCCGTTGCCGGTACCCACGGCAAAACTACCACCACAAGTTTGATCGCGAGCATTCTCGCCGAAGCGAATATGGATCCGACCTTTGTCATCGGCGGCCGCTTGGAAGCAGCCGGCGCCAACGCCCGGCTGGGTCGGGGAGAATTTATCGTCGTCGAGGCCGACGAATCCGATGCATCGTTTCTCTATCTTCAGCCGGTGTTGGCGGTCATCACCAATATTGACGCCGATCACATGGAAACTTACGGACACGATTTCGAAAAACTGAAATCCGCGTTTGTCGATTTTGTCGAACATCTGCCGTTCTATGGTTTGGCGGTGTTGTGTTCCGATGATGTGCACGTCAATGAAATCATCGCGCGCATCAGCAAGCCGATCATGACCTACGGCACGACGGAGCAAGCCAGAGTGCGCGCGACGGACATTCGCGCCGATCAAGGCCGCATGCAGTTCAACGTTGCGGTTAGCGATCGACGCCTAGATATCTCACCGGCTCCGTTCGCGATCACGCTGAACTTGCCGGGCAAACACAACGTGCTAAACGCGTTGGCCGCGATTGCGGTCGCACTGGAAGTCGGTGTGGCGCGCGATGCGATTATCAAAGCATTGGCGGAATTCAAAGGCGTTGGGCGCCGCTTCCAACGCTATGGCGAGATAGCGTTACCCGGCGGCGGCTCGTTTTTACTGGTCGACGACTACGGCCATCACCCCGTCGAGATGGCCGCAACGATTGCCGCGGTGCGTGGTGCCTACCCGGAGAAGCGCATGGTACTTGCCTTCCAGCCCCATCGCTATTCGCGCACGCGCGACGTGTTCGAAGATTTCGTCAAAGTTTTATCGACCACCGATGCGTTGTTACTGACGGAAGTTTACGCCGCCGGCGAGGCGCCGATTGTTGCCGCTGATGGCCGGTCGCTGGCACGCGCGGTGCGATTAGCGGGCAAAGTCGAGCCGCTGTTTGTCGATCAAATTCAAGAGCTGCCGCAGACCATCATGAACATGGCGCAACCCGGCGATATCGTGTTGACCATGGGCGCGGGTTCCATCAGCCAAGTTGCCGCACAGATCGCTCAGTTGCAATCGGTGCAACCGAAAGCGCTGGTGCAATGACCGAAGTCAAACAACGCGACTTGGAAGTTTCCCTGCATGGCGAACTGCGTTATCAGGAGCCGATGCGCCGTCACACCAGTTGGCATGCGGGTGGCTATGCCCAGCGCGCTTACGTGCCGTTCGATTTGGCGGACCTGTCAAGATTTCTGCGCGGCCATCCCAGTGGCGAGCCAATCACGATGATCGGGCTTGGCAGTAATGTGTTGATCCGAGATGGCGGGTTACGCGGTACGACCGTGCTGTTACACCGTGCGCTGAACGAAACGCGAATTTCCTCGGCGCCCGATGGTGGCGCCGTGCTGTATGTCGAAGCCGGCGTTGCCGCACCGAAAGTCGCAAAATTCGCGGCGCGAAATAAACTCGATGGCGCGGAGTTTTTTGCCGGCATTCCCGGCACCATCGGCGGCGCGATTGCGATGAATGCCGGTTGTTACGGCGCCGAAACTTGGGACTTCGTCGTGGCGGTCACGACAGTGGATCGCCTTGGGCGTTTGCGCGAGCGCGCACCCGAAGATTACGACATCGGCTATCGCAGTGTGAAGCTTAAGTCCAACGCGGCCAATGTCGGCGTTCCTGAAAAAGTGCCCGAGCTCGCGGAGGAATGGTTCGCCGCGGCGCATTTTGCTTTCCCGCCCGGTGAGGCGCTCGCCTCGGAGCGAAAAATTAAAGAGTTGCTTGATCGCCGAATGCTATCGCAGCCGCTCGGTCAACCCAATGCGGGATCGGTGTTTCGTAATCCGAACGGTCATCACGCGGCGCGCTTAATCGAATCCTGCGGCTTAAAGGGATTGACCATCGGCGGCGCCCAGCTCTCGACCAAGCACGCGAATTTTATTGTCAATCTCGGCACCGCGACTGCGGCTGATATTGAAAACCTAATCGATAAAGTTCAAGCAGTGGTGAAGCAGCAACAAGGTGTCGAGTTGGAACTTGAAATCCGCATCATCGGCGAAAAGGGTTAGGCACGTGAGCCCATTCGGAAAAGTCGCGGTGTTATTAGGAGGTAAATCGGCGGAGCGCGAAGTTTCGCTGATGAGCGGCAATGCGGTGCTCGATGCGCTGCGTAGCCGCGGTGTCGATGCCCATGGCTTCGATCCGTCGCAGCGGCCATTGGAAGACTTACTGCGTGAAAAATTTGCGCGGGTGTTCATCGCGCTGCATGGCCGCTATGGCGAAGATGGCACGGTACAAGGCGCGCTTGAGCTGCTGAATATTCCCTATACCGGCAGCGGCGTGATGGCGTCCGCATTGGCGATGGACAAATGGCGCACCAAATTAGTTTGGCAAGCGGTGGGCGTACCGACGCCGCGGTTTGAAATTTTGACCGCGGCAAGCGATTTTTCGGCGGTTGCCGCAACGCTCGGTTTGCCGCTTATTGTTAAACCGTCGCGCGAGGGTTCGACGATTGGGCTCACAAAAGTGGTTCAAGCGGATCAACTCGAAGCGGCATATCACCTCGCTGCGCAACACGATCCCATGGTGTTGGCGGAACAATTTATTTCGGGCATGGAACTAACAGCTTCGATTCTAGGCGTCGCCGCATTGCCGTTGATCCGGATCGCGGCCGCGAGCGGTTTGTATGACTACCACGCAAAATACTTTGCCGAGGATACGCAATATTTGTGTCCAAGCGGCTTGCCTGAAGCACAAGAAGAAAAATTGCAAGCGCTTGCACTACGCGCGTTCGACATCATTGGCTGTAGCGGTTGGGGTCGCGTCGACATCATGTTAGACCCGAGCGGCGCACCACATCTTCTAGAGGTGAATACGTCGCCCGGCATGACCAGCCACAGCTTGGTGCCGATGGCCGCGAAAGCGCATGGATTGAGCTTTCCGGACCTGGTAGTAAAAATTTTGGAATCCGCCCATGTCGGATAAACGGCGCGATAAACAAAAGCTGCCCCCCGGTCTGGTTCCCGGCGTGAACTATGGGCGTGGCAGCATGGGGCGATCGAATTCCGTGCACACGGAATCGATTCCGATCGCGAACTGGCTCACGCCTGCCCGTATGAATGGCTTGGCCAATTGGCTTTTCGTCATCTGTGCACTGCTGGCGTTTTATGCGGCATTCCAGTGGATTAGCCGCAGCACGGTGTTCGGTTTGCGGCAGGTGGTCGTGAGTTCGCCGCTGAAGCAAGTCGATATTGCGGTGTTGCGCGGCGCCATGCGTTCGCTGCGTGGCGATTTATTTAGCATCGATTTGGAATCGGCGCGCGTCAGTATTGCCAAGCTTTCTTGGGTGCGAAACGTCAATATTCGACGCGCATTTCCAGATCGATTGGATATCGCGATTGAGGAGCACGAGCCGCTTGGGCGCTGGGGTGAGGATACGTTGATCAATTCCTACGGTGAAATTTTCGAGGCCGATTATCGTGCCGATCTACCAAAATTTGCTGGACCCGCCGGGAGCGAACGTGAAGTCGTCGATTTCTACAAACGCAGTAAATCGGCACTCGCGGTGCTCGGCTTAGCGCCCGCCGCCGTGAGCTTATCGCCGCGCCGCGCCTGGCGCGTGAAATTGGATAACGGTTTGGTATTAGAACTGGGTCGCGAGCAAATCGACGATCGCCTGGCGGTATTCGCGCGCGCGTATCCAAGCGCACTCGCGCAACTGTCCGGGAACGAAGGCACGATCGATTTGCGCTACGACGGCGGATTCGTCCTCAAAACCGGTTTAGGTAAAGAGTTAATGAAGAAAGATCGTGAGCAAGGCCACAAGGGATGATTACTAAGAATCGAGAATATAAAAATTTAATCGTCGGTCTGGATATCGGGACCTCGAAGATAGTCGCAATCGTCGCCGAGGTGACGCCGGAAGGGCGCCTCGAAATTATCGGCATGGGCAGCCATCCGTCGCGCGGATTGAAGAAAGGCGTGGTCGTCAACATCGAAACGACGGTGAATGCTATTCAGCGCGCGTTGGAAGAAGCGGAACTGATGGCCGACTGCAAAATCCGCGAAGTTATCACCGGTATCGCGGGTAGCCATATTAAGAGTTTCAATTCGCACGGCATGGTTGCGATCAAAGATAAAGAAGTCGCGCAAGCGGATGTCGATCGCGTGATCGAAACGGCGCGCGCAGTTTCGATTCCGATGGATCAGCAGATTTTGCATATCTTGACGCAGGAATTCGTTATCGACGGTCAGGAAGATGTCCGCGAACCATTAGGCATGGCCGGTGTGCGGCTTGAGGTGAAAGTCCACATTGTGACCGGCGCCGTCAGTGCCGGGCAAAACATTATGAAATGTGTGCGTCGCTGCGGCTTAGAGGTGCGCGATTTAATTTTGCAGCCGTTGGCTTCAGCCATGGCCGTACTTTCCGAAGATGAAAAAGATCTCGGCGTATGCCTGGTGGATATTGGCGGCGGCACCACGGACATCGCCGTGTTCACCGAAGGTGCGATCCGCCATACCGCGGTAATTCCGATCGCCGGCGATCAAATCACTAACGACATCGCGATGGCGCTGCGTACGCCAACCAAAGATGCCGAGGATATCAAGGTCGCCCATGGTTGCGCACTACGCCAATTGGCCAGCACGGAGGAATCGGTCGAAGTACCAGGCGTCGGCGAACGCAGCGCGCGGCAATTGTCGCGGCAGACGTTGGCCGAAGTCATTGAGCCGCGAGTCGAGGAACTTTACTCCTTGGTACAAGCAGAGCTACGCCGCAGCGGATTCGAAGAACTGATGTCGTCCGGCATCGTGCTGACCGGCGGCTCCGCGATTATGCAAGGCATGGTTGAGTTGGGGGAAGAAGTATTTCATATGCCGGTACGCTTGGGGATTCCCAACTATGCCGGTGGCCTGGCCGAAGTGGTGAAGAGTCCGCGCTATTCGACCGGCGTTGGTTTGTTATTGGCTGGGCATGATCAACATAAGCGCAATCAAATCATCAAGCTTTCAACGAGTTCGTTCCAGCAAATTTTGGAGCGTATGAAAAATTGGTTCAAAGGTAATTTTTGAGTATCGCATTTAGTTAACCGACGGAGGACGTAAACATGTTCGAAATTATTGAAAATCAGATGCAAGACGCAACGATCAAAGTGATAGGCGTGGGTGGATGTGGCGGTAACGCAGTCGATCACATGATCAACAATGGCGTAGCCGGTGTCGAATTTATTTGTGCCAACACTGATGCGCAGGCACTCAAGCGCAGCCAAGTGAAGAACGTCATCCAATTGGGTGGCGGTCTAACGAAAGGCTTGGGCGCTGGCGCCAATCCCGAGATCGGCAAGCAAGCGGCGGAAGAAGATCGCGAGCGCATTTCCGAAGCGATTCAAGGCGCCGATATGTTGTTTATCACCGCAGGAATGGGCGGCGGCACCGGCACCGGCGCCGCGCCGGTGGTGGCGCAGGTCGCGAAAGAATTAGGCATTCTGACTGTCGCGGTCGTGACTAAGCCTTTCGCGTTTGAAGGCAAGCGCATGCGCATTGCGCAAGCAGGTATTGAAACCCTATCGCAATACGTCGATTCGCTGATCATTATCCCGAACGACAAGCTGATGGAAGTTTTGGGCGAAGACGTCGGTTATCTCGATGCCTACAAAGCCGCGAATGACGTGTTGCGCGGCGCGGTCGCGGGCATCGCCGAAGTGATCAATTGCCCGGGCTTGGTTAACGTTGATTTTGCCGACGTCAAAACCGTGATGTCGGAAATGGGTGTGGCGATGATGGGTTCGGCGCAGGCGGCCGGTATCGATCGCGCGCGCATGGCGGCCGAGCAAGCCGTTGCAAGTCCGCTGCTTGAAGATGTGAATTTGTCGGGTGCGCGCGGTGTGTTGGTGAATATCACGGCTGCGCACACCATGAAACTGAAAGAAGTTCACGAGGTGATGAACACCATTCGCGGTTTTACCGCCGACGATGCCACCGTGATCTTCGGCAGCGTGATCGATCAAGACATGGGTGACAATTTACGCGTGACCATTGTCGCGACCGGCCTTGGCGGTGTGTTGAGCCGCAGTCATGCAAAGCCGTTTGCCGTAGTCAAGAACGGTACCGATAACTCGGCGATGGAAGTGGATTATGAAGCGCTAGCAGCGCCCGCCGTGATGCGCCGCCGTCGCGACAGCACGGTCGAAGCATTGAAGCAATCCGGCGTGGAGTTGCTCGATATTCCGGCGTTTTTGCGCAAGCAAGCGGACTGAGTGAGCGACAATACTGTGGCGTGGCGTAACAGCGTAGGCTAAGTCTCACAGACTCGCGCCTTTGCTTATGAGGAGTAGATTGTGCTATTATTATCAGGTATTTACGCAATCTTCTTGCGTAACAAGAGAATATGATTAAACAACGCACGATCAAAACCGTTATCCACGCAACCGGCGTGGGGCTTCACTCTGGCCAAAAGGTTTACATGACCTTGCGGCCCGCGCCGGTTAACACGGGCATTGTCTTTATCCGCAGCGATTTGCCGCAGCCGAATAGCATTCGTGCGCAAGCGCGCCGCGTCGGCGACACACGCCTATCGACCTGCTTGGAGGAATGCGGCGTGCGCGTCGCGACGGTCGAGCATTTGATGTCCGCCATTTCCGGTTTGGGGATTGATAATTTATTTGTCGACCTTACCGCAGCCGAGGTGCCGATTATGGATGGCAGCGCCGGGCCATTTGTATTTTTGTTGCAAAGCGCCGGCGTTGAAGAGCAAAAAGCAGCGAAAAAATATATTCGCATCAATAAATCCGTCAAGGTCAGTGACGGCGACAAGTGGGCGCGCTTTGAGCCATTCAATGGCTTTAAGCTGACCTACACGATTGCGTTCGACCATCCCGTTTTCGATGACGACAATTCCAGCGTGACGATTAATTTTGCCGACACTTCGTACGCAAGAGAAGTCAGCCGCGCGCGAACATTTGGCTTTATGCAGGATGTCGAAACCTTGCGTTCGATGGGTTTGGCGCAGGGCGGCTCGCTCGACAACGCCATCGTGATGGACGAATACCGTGTCTTAAATGAAGATGGCTTGCGTTATAAAGACGAATTCGTTCGCCACAAAATACTCGATGCGGTCGGTGATTTATATTTGCTCGGCCATCCGGTGATCGGTGCATTTCATGGTTTCAAAGCCGGGCATGCGCTACATAATCGATTGTTGCGAGAATTGCTGCAAGATGAAACGGCGTGGGAGTTTGCGACTTTTGATTCGATGGATGCGGTACCGCAAGGTTTTTTTGGTCTCGTTGCGCAACCTGCTTAAGTCTTAGTTTACAGGCGATATGGTTTTCTTTCGCCTCATCGTTGTTGTTCTGCTCGCTGCTCTGGCTATCTGCGTGGGCTTTTACGTATTCACGCGCGACCGCCGCTATCTTGGCTACGCCGGTCAAATCGTCAAAGTCGGATTGATCGTCGTCCTGGTCGTGCTGGCGCTTTTTGCGATCGAAAGAATTATTTAGTCCGCGTCCCAAATCTTCCGCCGTCCCTGCCGTTTTAACAAAGTCGATACCTCATTTTTTAGCGCCGAAGGCGGTAACTCGGCAGCCAGCTTTCCTAGACTTTCAAGCGCGACGGCGCTCATCGCCGGTTTATCTTTGCGCGAGCGTTTGATCGGCTCGCCGGCATCATCGATAAACACATTTACCTTCACTTCAATCGGCTGTTGCAAAAACTGAGAAATTTTCTCTTCCAATCCAGGCACCACTTGCTTAAGCTTCGCTGCCGCCGCGCCATTTTTGGCCACGACGATGAGCGTGCCATTCCGAAACGAACCCACTTGCCCGAGCGAGACGAATGCCGCAGGAATCGCTTGCTGAAAAATGCGTTGGATATAGCTCAATTCAGACAGTTGCTCGAGCAACGGTTTAAGCGCCGGCTCGGCTTGAATGAAGTCGGTAAATTTCTGCGCGGACATATTGCGTTAATCGACAACAGGGAATGAACAATTATTCCTGTTGACCGTCGTTTCCGCAAGAAACTTCGTTAACAATCGTTTTCAATCCTGTAACAACTGCCTGGAGAGGCAGTATCCATGCGGCTCTTCGGGCATCTATCGAGTGCGATTTTGGCATTGTCATTAAGGTTTAACACTGCGTAACAAATAATGGCATATCGATTGCTCCATTCTGAACGTGGCGACGATTTCGAGTTTTCTGCGGACCCGTCGCAAGGTCAGTTAAACGAAACAATGGGAAGGAACGACAATGTTTGAATCATTCGATAGTGCCAGTCGCGAGTTCGATCCGGAGCAGTTCGTTGCGTGGGATGTCGAGGGCAGCGCCGAAGTAGCGCCGAACAATTGCATCACGTTGATCGGTCGCGAAAGCTACGGCCTGGAAGTCGAAATGTCGGGTTACGTTTCGGTCGATAAAGATTTATTGGATGCCGAAGCATTCCTCGCAAGCTTGTATCCGCAGTTATAAATTGTCGAAACTCCGCGAGATTCGTTGGAATTTCGACAAAAGTAATTAATCTACCCAAGCATTGCGCACCATGGCCAGGCCATGGGCGCCGCGCTGCCAAGCGGTTTCCAAATGCTCGGCGCTTAAGCCGCCGAGCGCGAAAATCGGCAACGCGTAATTTTTAGCCAAATCTCCAAAACTATCCCAGCCGATTGCCGGACTCCCCGGATGGCTCGGCGTCGGCAACACCGGTCCGAGTACTACAAAATCCAAGCCGAGTTCTTCGGCCTTCGCTAATTCTTTTTCGTTATGGCAAGAAGCGCCACAGAGCGCGAAATCCGGGCGCGCGCGCAACGCCACCAGTTGATTGGCGGTTAAGTGAACGCCATCAACGCTGATGTCGCGAGCCAGTTCTAGATCGCTGTTGATCAATACCTGCGCGCCGAACTGCTGCGCGCGTTTAATCACCTGGGCAGAAAAATCAGCGAGCTGCTTTGCCGCCCAACTTTTCTCACGGATTTGAATTAGCCGCAAACCCTTATCCAGAGCGCGTTCCAGCCGATATAACATTTCCTCTTCACCCAGCTCTGTGGCATTGGTGATGCCGTAAGTTGTCGGCAACGCCAGGCCCGCGAGGATAGGCCCGTTCGCCGGCAGCAAAGGACTAACGGTTAGGTTTGAAATAGTCTGCCAGGCAAACGCTTGATTTTCTCGACTACGTGGCGCGTTGCGCCAGCGTGTTATACGGCGAAAGTGCAGACGAACGTGAGCGTGAGGGTAGCTAAACTTGCGCGTCAGCCACGGATAACTTTCTTCGACAATGATGCCTAGTTCTTCGTCAAGTTCGCGGGCCGTCGCTTGCGCAATAGTTTCTCCGGGATCGACTTTGCCGCCCGGGAATTCCCAATAACCTTCGTAGATTTTTCCTGGGGGACGCTGCGCTAAAAGAAATTCGCCATTGGGCTTTTGAATAACGCCACATATGACATCGACCAATGGGCGATCATCGTTCACGTTAAGAATTGCTACTGCTTCTGACGCCCCGCCCAGTCCAGGGCGAATTGATAAGCAACGCGGCCGCTGCGTGAACTGCGCGTCAGCGCCCAGAGCAATGCCTCGTGGCGCATCACGTTCGCGTCGGGAATCGCGGCGCCTAGCGCCTTCACCCAATGTTCTGCGATGGCAAGGTAATCATCCTGATCGAATGGATAAAACGATAACCAAAGCCCGAAGCGTTCGGACAGTGAAATCTTTTCTTCAACAGTTTCGCTGGGATGAACTTCTTCGCCGACGTGTTTGTACTCCAAATTCTCCGCCATGTATTCCGGCATTAAATGACGGCGATTGCTGGTGGCGTAAATCAACACGTTTTCCGATGGCGCGGCGATAGACCCGTCCAGAATAACCTTCAGCGCTTTATAGCCGGGATCGTTCGATTCGAACGACAAATCGTCGCAAAAAATAATGAAGCGCTCGCGACGCGCGGAAATAATATCGACAATGTCCGGCAGATCGATCAACTCTTGCTTGTCGACTTCGATCAAACGTAAACCCAGCTTGGAAAACTTATTCAACACGGCCTTGATCAAGGACGATTTGCCCGTGCCACGGGCGCCAGTCAACAAAATATTATTTGCGGTGCGGCCTTCGACAAATTGCCTGGTGTTTACCTCGATACGCTTCTTCTGCTCATCGACGCCGTGAATATCTTTGAGCGTGATCTTGTGCGGATGGGCGACGACTTGCAGATAACCAACGCTATTTTTCTTTCGCCAACGAAACGCAATGGCGGTTTTCCAATTCGGCTCGGCTGGGACATTCGGGACGATGCGCTCGATTTTTTCCAGCAACGCCTCAGCGCGGGCGATCAATTTGGTGACATCGTTCAATTTATTCTAACTTCGGTAATCGGCGTTAATTTTGACATAATCATAGGAAAAATCGCAGGTCCAAACCGTCGTTGACGCGCTGCCGCGATTGAGCACTACGCGAATGGTGATTTCGCTCTGCTTCATCACGCGCTGACCATCGGCTTCGGTGTAGCTTTGTGCGCGTCCACCGTTTTCGGCGACCAGAACATCATCTAGGTATACATTAATCTTGTCGACATCGAGATCGTCGATGCCGGCGTAACCGATCGCTGCGAGAATGCGTCCCAGGTTAGGATCGGATGCGAAGAACGCGGTTTTGACCAAAGGCGAATGACCTATGGCGTAGCCGACTTTCGCGCACTCGTCCTCGCTGCCGCCTAGCTCTACTTTGATGGTGATGAATTTGGTTGCGCCTTCGCCGTCGCGCACGATCGCTTGCGCGAGTTGCGCGGACACCGCTGTGATCGCGTCGCGCAGCGTAATGAAATCGGTACTCGCTGTATCGTTGATTTCGCTATTACCCGCTGCGCCAGTCGCGATGACAATGAAAGAGTCGTTGGTCGATGTATCGCCATCGACGGTGATGCGATTGAATGATCGATCGGCCGCATATTTGGTCAGGGATTGCAGCAGGGGTTGGCTGATCGCCGCATCGCACGCCACGTAGCCGAGCATGGTCGCCATGTTCGGCTTAATCATGCCCGCGCCTTTGGCGATGCCGGAGATCGTGATGGTCTTGTTTTGCAATTCAATTTGTTTCGATGCTGCTTTTGCCACCGTGTCGGTAGTCATAATCGCATGCGCGGCGGCGAACCAATTGTCCGCCTTCAAATCTGAAACGGCACCTGGTAGACCCGCCTTGACGCGGTCAATCGGCAACGGTTCCAGGATCACACCGGTTGAAAAAGGTAGTATTTGCGATGGCTGTAGATCGAGTATCCGCGCGCCTTCCAGGCATGTCTCCTGGGCGCGCTTGAGGCCGTCGGCACCGGTTCCGGCGTTGGCGCAACCGGTGTTAATTATCAGCGCGCGGATGCCAGCGCTCGTTGCCAAATACTCACGACACAAAATCACCGGCGCGGCGCAAAAACGATTCTGCGTGAAAACGCCCGCGACTTTCGAATTTGCCGCGAGGCGTATCACCAGCAGGTCCTTGCGATTGGCTTTGCGAATGCCCGCTTCAGTGATGCCGAGTTCCACGCCGGGAACCGGGAATAAATTTTTGGGATCGGGAGGATTGAGATTAACGGGCATTTGAGATTACGAAAAAATCAAAACTTGCCATCGCGAGGGGCCCGCATGGCGGGGTGGCCTTGGGCCACGACGCGGCGATCTCGCTTTTCGGGGCGCAATCAAAAGCGAGATTGCTTCGCTTTGCTCGCAATGACATGGCGTGCCGTTACGCCAATTTACCGTGACACTGCTTATATTTTTTTCCGCTACCGCACGGGCATGGATCGTTGCGGCCGATTTTCTGCCCTTGCCGCACGAACGGTTGAACCGCCGTGTCGTCGCCGGATTTCGCCGTTTCCAATGCTTCTTCGTAGTCGGCATGGTGATACTGGACGTTCTTTGGCTCCGGCACATGCTCGACTTGTTCCGCTGCTTGTTCGACTTCTTGTTCGCTTTGCACGCGGACCAACATTAGCTTTTGCGTCACTTCGCGTTTCACCACATCGAGCAAGCCCGAAAACAATTCGAACGCTTCACGCTTATATTCTTGCTTGGGATTTTTCTGTGCGTAACCGCGCAAATGAATGCCCTGGCGCAGATGATCAAGCGACGCCAGATGTTCGCGCCAATGATTGTCGAGCGTTTGCAACATCACGCCACGTTCGAACTGGCGCACATATTCTTTGTGCTCGACCATCGCGAATTTTTCTTCGTACTCGCGCGCCGCATTTTCCAACACACGGGTTTTAATTTTTTCTTCGTCGAGCGTCGGCTCTTGCTTAATCCACTCGGCAACTTGCGCCTTGAAATTGAATTCACCGAGCAAGGATTTTTCCAAACCGGCCGCATCCCATTGCTCTTCGACACTTTCCGGCGGAATGTATTGATTCGCCTCGGCGGTTAACACATCGTTACGCATCGCGGTAATGGTTTCTGTGATGTCGGTCGATTCCAGCAATTCGTTGCGCTGTTGGTAAATGACTTTGCGCTGATCGTTGGAAACGTCGTCGTATTCCAGCAATTGTTTGCGGATATCGAAGTTGCGCGCTTCCACTTTGCGCTGCGCATTTTCGATCGCGCGCGTGACCCAGCTATGCTCGATCGCTTCGCCTTCCGGCATTTTCAAGCGTTGCATAATCGCTGCGACACGGTCGCTCGCAAAAATTTTCAGCAACGGATCTTCCAGCTATAAATAAAAGCGGCTGGAGCCCGGATCGCCCTGGCGGCCGGAGCGGCCACGCAATTGATTGTCGACGCGGCGCGATTCGTGTCGCTCGGAGCCGATGATATGCAAGCCACCTTGTTTGATCACGTGATCGTGGCGTTGCTGCCATTCGGCGCGAATCGCATCGACGCGACGATTTTTTTCCTCGTCGCTTAGGCTTGCATCGTTCTTGATCGCTTGGATTTCCGGATCGGGATTGCCACCGAGCACGATGTCTGTGCCCCGGCCCGCCATGTTCGTTGCGATGGTGACCATTTTCGGGCGACCCGCTTGCACGACGATGCCTGCTTCTTTCGCGTGCTGTTTCGCGTTCAACACCTGGTGCGGTAACTTTTCTTTTTCCAGCAAGCTCGACAATAATTCGGAATTCTCAATCGAGGTTGTGCCGAGCAGCACCGGCTGGCCGCGCTCGTAGCAGTCTTTAATATCGGTAATGATCGCCTGATGTTTTTCGCGCGACGTTTGATAAACCTGATCCATGCGATCGTCGCGAATCATCTTTTTGTGCGTCGGGATGATCACCGTTTCCAGATTATAAATATGCTGGAATTCGTAAGCTTCCGTGTCCGCCGTGCCGGTCATGCCTGACAATTTTTTGTAGAGGCGGAAATAATTTTGGAACGTAATCGATGCCAGCGTTTGCGATTCGCTTTGAATCTTCACGCCCTCTTTTGCTTCAACGGCTTGATGCAAACCCTCGGACCAGCGCCGCCCGGTCATCATACGGCCGGTGAACTCATCGACGATGACAATTTCGCCTTCGTTGACGACGTAATGTTGATCCTTGTGATACAGAGCGTGCGCGCGCAGCGCCGCGTATAGGTGATGCACCAGCAAAATATTCGAAGGGTCGTACAAGCTCGCGCTGGCTGGCAACAGACCTGCGTCGGATAACAACTGCTCAGCTTTTTCGTGGCCCGCTTCCGTCATCGTGACGGTATGGGCTTTGAGGTCAACGCTGAAATCGCCGGGGCCGTCTTCTTCTTCTTGCTTGGTCAAGCGCGGCGCGAGGCGATTGATTTGTTGATAGAGCTCAGCGTTATCATCGGCTTGGCCGGAAATGATCAGCGGCGTGCGCGCCTCATCGATCAGGATCGAGTCCACCTCGTCGACAATCGCGAAATTCTGCCCGCGCATCACGCGCTCCGGCGGTTGCTGCACCATGTTGTCACGCAGATAATCG
>JANOGO010000197.1:0-7046 GCA_031406045.1 Pseudomonadota bacterium | reverse complement strand
GTCGAACGCGCTTTGCCGGCGAGGGGCATCAGCTTGCCGGTTTTCTCGGCGAGATAGATCAGAATCGCACGGGACTCGAAGACGACAAAGTCGCCTTCGTCGCGATCGACGATCGTCGGAATACGACCATTAGGGTTTAGTTTGAGATAGTCGGGCTGTTTCTGTTCGCCTTCGCCGAGTTTGATGGGATGAACAGTCGTATATTTTCATGTGATCCTCTCTGACTTAGGTTGATTGACGCGTACACGAGTAGGAAGTGGGATCCTCCCTTTGCGTGACTGATTGGAACTATAGGCTCCGAATTGGCAGGTCGTCAATTGGACTAATTTTTAGGCCATCGGAACTGCATAGGCGAGGAAAAAGCCAGCCGCCGCGATCGTGCTGATTTAATCCGCATCAACGCCGGTCAACTGTGCGCCATGACCCTAGTTGCATATCGATGCGGTCTGGCCTAACATCCACTTATGGTGCGCGTGAAGATAATGTGCGATCGTTTTGTAAAGAAGGCAGATCAATGGAGGTGCTATAGAGGAAAATCACGATAACTCGATCCTGACGCCTGCACTCAGTTGCCGGCACACGTCGCATGCAGCGACGAAATAACGCCACAACCATGTGGCAATCATGTGAAGCCCTGCGATTTTCGTAGGGCTTTGCGTTTGTAGCGCCGGGATTAACTCTACCGCACCATTTCGGGTGTCGATGAAACAGCGTACTTCCAGAAAATGTATCGAATTAGGGACGCTCTGATTTATTTCGAGTTCTAAGCAAGACAAGGCGCGAAGGAAAGATTGTGACGCAGCATATGTTTGATATGTAAGGAACAATTTTTCCTGAGCAACGTAGGATTGCGACGAAATCGGAATAAATCAGAGCTTCCTTAGCGTTACAGTGTTGAGTAATTCGCTACTTGGCAGCGGGGGTCGGAATCGAACCGGCGTAGACGGCTTGGCGGGCCACCACACCTCTAGATAAATCATATATTTACTCATCTTTCGGCTCCGATAAGCATGCGTACCCGCGCTTGGTTGATCTGGCGAGAGCGCGTCATTGATTGGCGATACAGATTTCTGTATCGTCATTTTCATGAAAACCACATTGAATCTCAGTGATGGTTTAGTCGCTCGGGCAAAAGCACTGGCGACGAAAGAACGCATCACCCTGACGAAGATGATCGAGGAAGGTTTGGTTCTGCGTTTGCGCAGACAGAAAAGCCGCGCGCCTCGCAAGTTCAAGGAACTGCCGGTATCGCAGCGGCGCAGCGGGATGCGCCCCGGTATCGACGCCGCCAGCAATCAATCGCTGTTTGACGCGGCTGACTCGTGACGCCCGACGTAACATTAAAGCAATCTTTGATCGCGTTCGTCCACCGCGTTGCTCAATAACGCTTTAAATCGCCAGAAGCCTCATCAACACTCGCTCCCAGGCCATGCGTCGCCAAACGCGCTGGCCCAAGGCAACCCCGGCTGGGCGCGGCTCGTGGCACGATTACTTTTCAGCACTCGTGTTCGTCTTCTGATTGCGTTTGTGCCGTGTTCCATTCGAGTTTCCGTCTGAGCAAGACGGAGTGATTCCGGAACCAAACCATGGGGGATAATAGAGTCGGGTAGTCACGTATAGGCGGCCGAGAGGAAACAATGAATTCGATTTTGTTCGAGAATGTGAATGTCCTCACCGGTAATGGCGAGCCGACGTTTTCCGGCGAAGTTTTGATTTCTGGCGATAGAATCACCGCGCTGGCGCGCTACCCGGAACGCGTATCCGAAGCCGCCGCGCAGCGGATCGATGGTGCCGACGCAACGCTGATGCCGGGGCTGATCGAGCCCCATGCTCACCTGAGTTTTACCAACGTGTCCAACTCGGTGCAGCTCGGCGAAATTCCGCCGGAAGATCATGCGCTGCTAACGGCGCACAATGCGCACGTCATGCTGGACCATGGTTTTACCTCCTGCGTCAGCGCCGCAGCGGCCAAACCGAGGCTCGATATTGCCGTGCGAAATTCAATAAATTCCGGCGCCATTCCTGGGCCGCGGTTACTCGCGGCGAGCCCGGAACTGACCGTCACCGGCGGTTTAGGCGATGCCCGCCTTGCCCATTTGTATCGCGAAAATTTCGGTCTGATTTGTGATGGCGCTGACGAATTTCGTCGCACCGCACGTTGGATGTGCCGAGAGGGTGTCGACACACTTAAGATTAATGTTTCCGGTGATGATGGGATTCCCGGCGCCAAGGCGCGCGATACGGTGATGACCGATGCCGAGGTTGAGGCAGTGTGCGAGGTGGCGCGGCAATTAAATAAACGCGTCGCGGCCCATACGCGCAGCGCCGACTCGGTGAAGATGGCGCTACGGCACGGCGTGGACATTCTCTACCACGCGACGTTAGTCGACGACGAGGCGTGCGCTCAGCTTGAAGCACAACGCGCCCGGATATTTGTCGCGCCGACCTTGGGCAATCTTTACAGCGCACTGAACGAAGCCGCGCCCTGGGGACTCACGCGCGAAATCGCCGAATGCCGAGGGGCGGGCATTGAGCTCAAACGCGGGATAGAAAATATGCAGGCGTTGAAACGCCGCGGCGTGCGTATTTTGCCCGGCGGCGACTATGGCTTTGCGTGGTGCCCGATCGGTACGAACGCGCGCGACATTGAGCATTTCGTGACCTTGCTCAATTTTTCGCCGATGCAAGCCATCGAAGCCGCGACTAAACTCGGCGGCGAAATCATGATGATGGGTCACGAATTGGGGCAAATCAAAGTGGGGTATCTAGCCGACTTATTGTTGGTCGACGGCGATCCGCTGGCCGATGTGGCGCTGTTACAGGATTCGAAAAAATTGCTCGCGATTATGAAAGGTGGGCGCTTCCACAAAGCGCTACAGCACTAAAACACCTTCCGTCCAGCGTCACCGGCTTGAGCAACACGTCCTAAGCCCGCCGATAAATCTCGGAACCCTGTTTGACGAATTCCAGCGACTTTTCTTCCATGCCTTTTTCCAGCGCGGCCTTCTCGTCCACGCCTTGCTTCGCGGCATAATCACGCACATCTTGCGTGATTTTCATCGAGCAAAAATGCGGGCCGCACATGGAGCAAAAGTGTGCGAGTTTGGCGCCTTCTTGCGGCAGGGTTTCGTCGTGAAATTGTTTCGCCTTGTCGGGATCGAGGCCGAGGTTGAATTGATCGTCCCAGCGGAATTCGAAGCGCGCTTTCGACAGCGCGTTATCGCGTATTTGCGCGCCGGGATGGCCTTTCGCCAAGTCGGCGGCATGCGCGGCGATTTTGTACGTGATGATGCCGTCTTTGACGTCGTCTTTGTCGGGCAAGCCGAGGTGTTCCTTCGGCGTGACATAACACAGCATCGCCGTGCCGTACCAGCCGATCATCGCTGCGCCGATGCCGCTGGTGATGTGGTCGTAGCCCGGCGCGATGTCGGTGGTAAGCGGGCCAAGGGTATAAAACGGCGCTTCGCCGCAATACTTCAACTGCAAATCCATATTCTCTTTAATCATATGCATCGGCACGTGGCCGGGGCCTTCGATCATGGTTTGCACATCGTGTTTCCAGGCGATTTGTGTGAGTTCGCCGAGAGTTTTCAATTCGGCGAATTGCGCTTCGTCGTTAGCGTCGTAGATCGAGCCGGGGCGCAGTCCATCGCCCAGCGAAAAGCTGACGTCGTAAGCTTTCATGATTTCGCAAATTTCTTCGAAGCGCGTGTACAGGAAACTTTCCTTGTGATGCGCAAGACACCACTTCGCCATGATGGATCCGCCGCGCGAGACGATGCCGGTCATGCGCTTAGCGGTCATCGGAATGTAGCGCAACAACACGCCGGCATGGATGGTGAAATAATCCACACCCTGCTCGGCTTGCTCGATCAGCGTGTCGCGATAAATTTCCCAGGTGAGGTCTTCGGCTTTGCCGTCGACTTTTTCCAGCGCTTGATAAATCGGCACGGTACCGATCGGCACCGGCGAATTGCGGATGATCCATTCGCGCGTTTCGTGAATGTGTTTGCCGGTGGAAAGATCCATCACCGTGTCACCGCCCCAGCGAATCGCCCAGGTCATTTTTTCTACTTCTTCTTGGATGCTCGAGCCCAGCGCGGAATTGCCGATATTAGCGTTGATCTTCACCAAGAAATTGCGGCCAATAATCATCGGTTCCGTTTCCGGATGATTGATGTTCGCCGGAATAATCGCACGGCCGCGCGCCACTTCATCGCGAACAAATTCCGGCGTGATTTGCTTCGGAATACTCGCGCCGAAATCGTGACCGGGATGCTGTTTGCGCAATAAATCGCTGAGCAAATCGGTGCGCTGATTTTCGCGAATGGCGATGTATTCCATTTCTGGGGTGACGATGCCGCACTTGGCGTAATGCATTTGCGACACGTTCGCGCCCGCTTTCGCGCGACGCGGTTTGCGATGCAGATTAAAGCGCATCGCCGCGAGTGCGGCGTCATTCAAGCGTTCCACGCCGTATTGCGAACTCGGCCCGCTCAACATTTCCGTATCGCTGCGCTGCTCGATCCAACTTTGGCGCAGGGGTGCCAATCCAGTTTGAATATCGATCGCCACGGTAGGATCGGTATACGGCCCCGACGTATCGTAAACATAAATCGGTGGATTCTTCTCGACACCAAAACTCGCCGGCGTATCGCTCTGGGAAATCTCGCGCATCGGCACGCGCACGCCGGGCAGCTTGCCCTCGACATACACTTTGCGCGATTGCGGCAACGGCTTTACCGCTGCCTCATCGACATGGGCGGCGCTGGCTAAAAATTTGGGATGGGCGTTCATTTGAAACTCCTTAAAAGTCGTAAGGAGCAAAGAATCTTGCTTCCCTACGACGGCATAATCCGTATCAGGTTCAAAGGGTTTGTCTCACCGACTCGCGCCGGACCCCTAGCAACAGGGTGATACGTTAGAAGAAAAGCCGTACAAATGCAAGACCTGCGCGCCCCGCCGTGGCGTTCGAGCCGCAAAAACCATCGAAAAATGGCATAATTCGTTAGGACTTACGAGGGTAACGCTTCTTTCGGCAAATATCCAAGGGACTTGATATTCCCGAACAAAAATCACCTGTGCTCTCGCCGATTGTTTGACTAGGGAGATTTCATGTTAAATCGGTTGACGCTGCGTCAATGTTTCCTGCTCGGATTTATTCTGATTTTTTTCAGTGTCGCCACCACGTCGCTCGCGATCCGCTACTTGGGCAAAACTGCGCTTCTCTACAAGATGGAACGAGTGCACAAAGTCACCATGCTGGAGATTCGTGGCGCGCTGGATTCGGTCAAGAATGGTCACGCTGAGGCCAACGCACGAGACCGCGTCGTGACCCTACTGGCTAAATCCAATGACATTTCCCTTGTCGGCCTAAAAGAGTTTTTCCCGATTGAAATATTCATGTTCCATCAAGCGGGTTTTAGTAAACCGTTTGAACTGACCGAACGCGATGTCGTGCTGAACAATTCAATGCAACAGGCGCTCAAGCAAGAGCCCGGAACGCAATTGGATTCAGCATTGGTGGATAAACTCGAACCCTTCATGCGCGAGCAATTCCAAAACTCCGACCTCTTTGGGCCTGAGTTCGACCGCGTGCTCGCGATCACGAAATGGGCCGCCGTTGGGCTGATGACTTTCAGTCAACTGCTGACGTTTGTGGCGTTAATTCTGTTGCGCCGGCGAATCTTAGCACCATTGCAATCGGCCACCAGGTTGGCGGAGAAGATCGCAGATGGCGATCTAACGACTGACATTGTGATTCGCTCGAACGACGAAGTCGGCTTATTTCAGCGCGCGCTAATGAGCATGAACGAAAACCTCGCCAACATCGCGCAGCAAGTCAGAGCCAGCAGCGAAGGTATCGCCACGGCGGCGAATCAAGTGGTTGCCGGTAGTGGTCAACTCGCCGATCGCACCGAGCATCAGGCCTCGACACTAGAACAAACCGCAGCGAGCATGGAAGAGCTCGCGGCGACCACGTCGAACAGCCTCGACCAAATGCGTCAAGCGAAAAAGGTCGCCACCGCCGCGGTTTCTGCCGCTCACGAAAGCGGCACGGCGGTAACGAGCGCGATCGAAATTATGAATCGCATGGACGCGAGCTCAAAACGCATCGCCGATATCGTTGGATTGATCGACGGTATCGCATTTCAGACCAATATTCTCGCGCTCAATGCGGCAGTCGAAGCGGCGCGCGCCGGCGAGCAAGGTCGCGGGTTCGCTGTCGTGGCGCAAGAGATTCGTCAGCTCGCGCATAAAAGCGCCGCGGCGGCGAAGGAAATTAAAGGCTTAATCGAAGGCTCGCTCACTGTGGCGGCGGAAAGCAACGCGTTAGTCGGCGATGCGGGAAACAAAATGCGCACGACCGTTGATCGCATCCGGTTGCTGGCCGATTTGGTGAATCAAACCGAGTTAGCGTCAGCGGAACAATTCAACGGCATACAGCAAGTGAGCCAAGCTATGGCGCAGTTGGAGGACGTAACGCAACACAACGCCGCCCTAGTCGAACAAGCGACCGCCGCGGCCGAATCGCAGGAACGACAAGCGCAATTTTTAGTGCAGCTCGTTAGTCAATTTAAGTTAAAGAATATTATGGATAGTCCCGCGCCGGTTCGCGCGGCGTCGCGACCATTAACGAACAAGCCCGTCGATATTGCCTCTCCAGCCATTTCTGCGCCACGAGGCAAGATTGGCGCGGCTCGCGCGTCCCAGCCTGTTGTCGCGGAAGACCGCGAAGACTGGAAAGAATTTTAGGGCATCGATAATTTATTGTCCATCTCGCAAAGCGGTTTGTTTTGTTCTTGCGAGCAGCCGATACTGCCCACGGAACATGAACTAGGCAAACCCATGTAGGGCAATGGATCAAGCGCAGCGGATCCACCAGGCTGAATATCGTTTCCCGCTCACGTTAACCCTTTGGTGGATCCAGCGCTTCGCGCTTTGATCCCTACCTCTAAGGTTCGGTTCATGGAAAGGAGCATAACGACGAAGCGATCTCAATTTTAGTGGCCGCGGAAAAACGAGTTTGCTTCGTCGCAGGAAAC
>JANOGO010000164.1:0-12692 GCA_031406045.1 Pseudomonadota bacterium | reverse complement strand
GTTTGGACAAACGATCAATCTGTTCTCGCTTGCCGGCCTATTCATTGCATTGGGTGAAATGGCGGATGCCACCATCGTCATTGTGGAAAATTGCACCGCCGAACTTGCGGCACGGCCGCATCTGAACTCCACCGAGCGGCGCGAACTGATTATCCGGTCCATCGCGAATCTGACGCGGCCATTGTTGTTTTCGCTGCTGATTATTCTCGCGTCGTTCCTGCCGGTTTTTTTCTTGAGCGATCAGGAGGGCCGATTGTTCGATCCGCTGGCGTACAGCAAAACCTTCGCGATGAGCTTCTCGACCTTGCTGACGATTTTCCTATTGCCCGTGATCATTTTATGGATCTTCAAACCGGGAAAAGCAGTGGAGCGCAGTTACACCGACAGTTCCTTGGTGCGTGCCTATCGCGTCGCGCTCGAAGCCGTGATCCGTTTCCGTTACCTATTTGTTGCATTGAGTCTTGTTTCAATCGCGATCGCGATAGTGTTGGTGCAGCATTTTCAGCGCGATTTCATGCCCGAGTTGGAAGAAGGCTCGATCCTTTATATGCCGACCACGCTGCCCGGCGTTCCGGCAAAAGAAGCCGGTTGGATTTTGCAGCGCATGGACCGCAAGCTCAAGGAATTTCCCGAAGTCGCCCGCGTGTTCGGCAAACTCGGCCGCGCCGATACCTCGACTGACCCGGCGCCGATCACGATGATCGAAACGACCATTTTGCTTAAGCCGAAATCCGCGTGGCGCAAAGGCTTGACCAAACAAATGCTGGTTGCGGAAATGGATAAAGCGATGAAGGTGACCGGTTTTGTCAACACCTGGGTTCAACCGATTAGCGCGCGGGTGATGATGCAGGGCACCGGCATTCAAACGCCGGTCGGCATTAAGGTTAAGGGTGCGGATCTGCAGATGATAGAAAACCTTGCGAAGCAAATCGAAGCGCTGTTGCAAGGATTCCCCGGTACGAAGTCCATCTTGGCCGAACGTATTTCGGACGGCTATTTTTTCGACGTGCAGCTCGATCTCGAACGCTTAGCTCAACACGCCGTCAGCGTCGACGAAGCGATGCTAACCGTGCGCTACGGGATCGGCGGCGACAATGTCGTCGGCGTTCGCGAGATCGGAAAAACAGTCACGCCGCTGAGCCTTCAATTTTCGCCGGAATACATCGACACGTTGGAGAAACTCAAGGCGACGGACGTTATTTCGCTAAGCGGCCGCGCCGTGCCGTTAGGCGAAGTCGCAGACGTGGCGGTGCGCAAGATGCCGGAGATGGTGCGCAATGAAAACGCTGAACTCACGGGTTATGTATTTATCGATCTGAACAATGTCACCGCGAGCGACTATGTAGAACGCGCAAAGCGATTTCTAAACGAGAAGCTACAATTACCCGCCGGTTACGCCATCGAGTGGACCGGAACTTACGAATATGCCGCGAGCGCCGAGGCAAGGTTGCGCTACATCGTGCCGCTGACGCTCGTCATTATTTTTGCGTTGCTGTTGTTGACGTTCAAATCATTCACCGATGCGCTGATCATCATGTTGTCCGTACCGTTCGCGTTTGTCGGCGGCGTTTTCCTGCAATGGTGGTTAGGCTATTCGATGACGACGGCGGTGATCATCGGGTACATCGCGTTGTTCGCGGTCGCGATCCAGACCGGCATTATCATGATCGTTTTCATTCGTCAGGCGTTGGCGAATCGCGCTGACGAAAAACCCTACGTGCAATCGGTCATCGACGGGTCAGTGTTGCGGCTGCGGCCGAAATTGATGACGGTCGGCGCGATGGTGTTATCGCTATTTCCGATCATGTTTTCGTCTGGCGCGGGCATGGAGATCATGAAACCCATCGCCGCGCCCATGATCGGCGGCATGATCAGCTCGACCATTTACGTGTTATTTCTGATCCCTTGCCTATTCGCGATCGGCGAAGATTTGCGGCGCGTTAAACGCAAACGTCTTTATAGAGGGTCGTTAAATAAGTGACCGCTTGTCCCTCACCCTGGGTGAGGGTGGGCATTGTTAATAAGAACACCATCACTTATTTAAAGGAAATTCAAGTAGTCGTTCCGAGCAATGCCCTTGGACATAGCACCAGTGCGGCTCCTGGCAATGGCCTCGCCAGGAGGCTCTATCCACGCGCCTCTTGGGATGCCTCGTTAGGCCCATAATTTAGTTCGAATCGGATGCGCCCCGACCCGATTTCGTTTTCCGTGTCATGGGGCGAAAATGTTGTCGACCATTTAAAATGAGGAAACGACACCTCACCGCCATCCCTCTCCCCCATGGGGCGAGGGGACCGCACACGCTCTCGCGCTCGGCAATGAAAGTTCGTAAAAATCTGAAATCGTGAGTGGCGCACGTTCTTGAAAAGTGTCATAGACTTTCGCCAATGTTATAAGGAGAAAATAAATGAAACTAGCCCCGTCCTGGCGGACGCCGCCGATCGCCAGTGGTTCAAGTCTACCGGCGGTCGGGATGGTGTCACAGATACGCCGCGCGATTCGGGGTATTGCGCGCACGCGATTCACGAGCCGGACATGATGGTGATTCCCAATGCATCGAAAGATGAGCGCTTTGCCGACAATCCGGCGACTTTCATTTGTGCTTTTATGCCGGCGTGCCGATCCATGGATCGAAAGGCAACGGGATCGGATCATTTTGTTTGGTCGACACAAAGCCGCGCGAGTTGTCGGCCAAACAAATTGGCCAACTGAAAAAATTTGCGGCGATCGTCGAGGCGAAAATCCAGCGCTGAATAATTTCAGCGCCACATCCGGTATGGTGCCTGTAGTTATGGCGATTTTATTTTTCAACTAGGCGCGCGAAATCCAATGTGCCATCCCCGCGATGGCGGGGATCCATGGTAACTTTTAAAGGCTAAATGGAGTCCTGCCTCCGCGGGAATGACAATTGGGAGGCGTGCGCCCATCGTCACGAATCAGTCGTAACGCCGCTCGGAATTGAAATGAATAGTCGCCGGTATTGAACTGCCCGGAGAAGCAATAGAAGAGCCGCTCCCGGCAATGCCATTGCCAGGAGCTAGAATCCGCGAGCCTGCTGGCCTGCCGAATTTCTTAAATTTCAGCTACCTTTAGATTCGCTAGCTCGAGCAGTCCGCTGTTCCCATCCGCATACCCAGGCTTAGGCACCGGTGAATCAAGCCTGCTCCAGCACCTTTTGCGCCGCGCCTAGGTTGGCGAAGCTTGCCTTCGAAGCGGTATAAGCAGTCAGATCGTCTTTTCCTGCACCGGGCAGGATCACATTACCGTAAGCCGTTAACACGTCGAAGAACTCGTTGCGGTAGGACTTAAAGCTCGATGACGTTCCCTTAAGGTAGTTTGAAGTGATCATGTCTTTGAAGTCGGCGTCGAGCATGTCCGCCCCCATATCCCTGGACGCATGGACATGTACCTCGGCGTAGTCGGTTTTGAACTTGTCGGAGAGCCCCGAATATTTCGGCACGAATTCGATCCATTGATGCAACACGGCGTCCCACTTCGAGCCGGCTTCGCCGGGCAGAACTTGTACACCCGGATGGCTCAGTTTCGCCACGTCGAACATCGTGCATTTACCTGCGCCTTGCTTCAGTGCGCGTAGCAGATGCTCGGCGTTTTCGCTCACCGCGAATCGCATGAACGAATCTGCAACGAAGCGGTTGGTTACCATTTGTTTAAAGCGCTGACGGACTTCCTTTAGCCCGGTCGAGGTATACGCTGTCAGACGTTGCCAACTTTGCTCGGATGCAACCGTGAAGAAACCGCCGGTGAATGGATTGTCCCCCGAATTCATGACTTGGTCGATCTGTTCGATGGCCATGTACTGGGCAAGATTATTGAAGTACTCGCCATCGCCGCTGTGGCTGAGTTGCCCGACCCCGACGACCGGAATTTTTCGTTGCAATTTATCATTGAAAAGGTTGCGGGCCAGATCGATGGCCATCCCGCTGCCGGTGCCGCCGGCCAAACCAAATGCGATCAATACGGTTGAAGGATGCTCCGCTTTTTTCACATGATCGGCAAAACGCTGCAGTGCGCCGTCCAGCTTGCGCTCACCCAAGTAGTAATTGATCGCACCGATACCCTTGGCAATCGCACGCGGAACGTGCTGCCCTGCCTGTGGCATCGAATAGCCTTTGAGGAGGTTGGCCGAGGCATCCTTTGCACCCGATTTTTTCATGTGCTCGCTGACGGCGTCGAGGTCACGCGAGAAGGCGGCCTTGTCCGGCACGGACAGCGCAAATGACTCGTAGTGGAAACGATCCGCCGCAATGCCGCGGGACTTCAAACGCGTGTTGAATGACCGGGCGTAATCGTTTGGGACCTGAATATCGCCTTCACCGATATCGATCAGCAAGGCGGCGAAGGTAGTGCCCGGCGTCGCGAGCAAATCCTCGACTTCGCCGGTGCGGATAAGGGCTTCGATATAAGCCGCGCCGGTTCGTCCAACGCCAATGGCGTGAACGCAGTGCGGTTTCTGGGCATTCGCTGCAGTTGTACTCATGTCTATCTCCTGGCAGTTGGTGAGAGTTTCAAGAAATATTCCTGGTGCGGTGAATTATTTTTTCACTTTAATCTTCGTGGGTGTACCCAATGTCTGTCAAGAAGCTTAGTAAATATTGGAAATCTGACGTTGCCATTAGGCAAGTCGCAACAGGCCGACCGTTTGCGGGGTCTACAAATCGCGCGTTAAGTCGCTCGTGGCTTGGTCTGTTTTTCAAGAAAATCCACTTCGCGAACCACTGTGCTCGGTTTCGCTTTAAAGCCGAGGATCTCGTTAGCGTTGATGATTGCCGTGGCGATCTCTTCGGTGGTGACGCGTTTGCTCATCGCCTGATCGCGAATAATTTCATAGGCTTGGTCTTCCGAGATACCGCGGGTTTGCATTAGAATGCCCTTGGCTTTGGTGAGCCGGCGTATGCCGTTAAGCCGCTGCTCGAAGCGCTCGATTTGCTTGGCTTGTTCGCGTTCCTTGGCCGCGAGCTGCCGGGCGATCACCATCGAGGTCAGTAGTCCAAACGATTTGACCGGTGAGGCCAGTACGCCGTGGGCATTGACCCGGATAACCGCCTCGACCACAGTCGGATTCTCATAATTGACCACCGCAATCAGTGGCGGTGTGTGTTCGGATTTCAGCCAGGAATAATCCTGATCGATGACTTCGGGACGAACGGCGAGGAATACCAGATCGACATCATCGGGGAGTTTATCCAAGGGTGGCCAAAATGCTTTAACTTGACAGCCGATACGCTGCAGTTGACGAATGATTTCTTCGCCATCGTGATCGCTAGGGTGAAACACCATCACCCGCAAAGAGCGCAGGTTGCGTAACAATCGAGAGGTGCCGGACATCGGTTTCATCGCTTGAATACCCTCGTAAAATTATGGCAATCACACCCGCGCCGACCAATCATCCAATGAATGCTCGACGAGGTAAGGATCCGGTTTCACCGGCTGTTTTGCTTCGTGCAGAATATCAAATTGGCCGTCGCCACGCACGCGGCCGATGCGCGGCGTCAGATAAGCATGGTGATTTTCCGCATCGATTTTAACCATACCCTGCGGCGCTATAAATTCCATACCGAGCAACGCCGGAACCAATTGTTGAACATTGTCGGTGCCCGCCGCTGCCAGACCGGCGGCAAGCAAATAAGTTTGAAAATAGGCGGCTTCCCAGCACATGTTGGTGATCGTATCCGAACCGAACCGTTGCTGAAGTTTACTCACGCAACGTTGATTGGCATCGCTGTCGATTGATTGAAAATAGGTGGCCGCGGTGATGTGGCCTGTCCCGATACCGGCGCCCATTTGCCGTACTTCGGTTTCGGAAG
The DNA here is from genome assembly GCA_031406045.1 of Pseudomonadota bacterium. Lineage (GTDB taxonomy): Bacteria > Pseudomonadota > Gammaproteobacteria > Burkholderiales > JALYOK01 > JALYOK01. Next base: position 6,867 of record JANOGO010000164.1, on the reverse strand, counting down.
TCGTGAGGCTGGCAATCGGCATGGTTGCCGGGTCCAGCCCGGCGTCGGCATAGGCGCGATAGAATGCGCCGGTCGCTTGGCCGACCACCGTTGAAAAGATAAAATCCGGCGCCTTGTTTTTGATATCCAGTAGCACATCTAAAAAATCTTCCGGGCCGGCGTTGAGCTTGACGTAACGCTCACCGGTTTTTTCGCCGCCGCGTTCAAGCAACAGATCGCTCATGATGCGATTTGATTCGTAAGGATAGATGTAATCCGAGCCGACCATGTACACCCGGGACCCGAATTCCCTCATCATGTATTCGGCGAGCTGAACGCTATTTTGGTTCGGCGCAGCCCCGGTATAAATTACGTTACGCGAATACTCGAAGCCTTCGTAGAGTGTGGGGTAGAACAGTAATCCATTCCAGCGCTCGACCACCGGCAATACTGCTTTGCGCTCGCTCGACATGTAGCAACCGAGGATGATGCGAACCCCGTCTTCGACCATGAGTTTTTCAGCTAGCGCCTTGTAAGTGCTCGGTGACGAACCGGGGTCATAGTAGACCGGCTGCAATTCGCGTCCGTCAACGCCGCCGTTGGCATTGATCTCTTCGAACGCGAGCAACGTGCCTTGCAGTTGCGACGACTCGATACCTGAGGTGACCCCAGTCTTGGAAAATAGTATTCCCACTCGCAGCGGAGCGCGATTTTGATTCATTAACTTCCTACCAGTTTGAATACGCAGCGCGTAATCAGCTTGGACGGATGGCGACGCACTTTCGGGGAAGTTCAGTATACCAATTGTTGTACTGGAATGGCTATTTTTGATTTTCGCTTATACCTGTGCACTAAAGGGAACAGGCGCGTATTTTCCTCTCACAAAACCCCAAAAATGGGGACATAAGTTAGGGTAAAAACGAACCTATTTGGTGCATGAAAATTTCGCTTGACTTCAGCGATTCTGTCGAGGTACCTTACGAAGAGATAGTACGTCTATCAAGTTTATGAACGCTCTCGGGTCGCCAGCGAAGTCGACCTCGAGACACGGCACAGAAGCCCGCCAGCAACGTAAGTTGCTGACGGGCTTTTTTTGTTTGCTTGCGTCGTTTGGCTTGACGCGCGCTTTGGGGAAATAGACGTCTATTCAGAGAGGTTTTTTTATCGAGTCATGGCGATCGCTTTCGCAATATAAGCCAGTGCCTGACTTCACCAAAAACAGAGGAGCATTTGCGATGAGTTTTGCCAACAGGCGTGATTTTATTAAAGCTGGAACTGCGTTAGGTGCAGCGGCCGCGGTCGGACCATGGTTTATCAAAGATCTTTACGCAGCGGATACGATCAAAGTCGGTCAGCTTCATTCGTTGACCGGAACCATCGCAATTGCCGAGGCGGCGATTGTCGAAGCCGAGAAAATGGCGATTGACGAAATTAACGCCGCAGGTGGCGTGCTTGGCCGTCAGATTGAATCGATTGTTGAAGATGGCGCAAGCGACTGGCCGACCTTCGCAGAAAAAGCCAAGAAACTTTTGATTCGCGACAAAGTGGCAGCGGTGTTTGGTTGTTATACCTCGGCGTCGCGTAAATCCGTCTTGCCGGTATTCGAGCAAAATAATGGCTTGCTGTACTACCCGACTTATTACGAAGGGCAAGAACAATCGAAAAATGTGATCTACACCGCGCAAGAGGCAACGCAATCTGTGATCGCGGCGATCGAATGGTTAGCAAAAAACAAAGGTAAAACTTTCTTCCTGGTCGGTTCGGATTACATTTATCCGCGTACCTGTAACAAGATTGCAAAACCCACCATCACACGCGTTGGTGGCAAGACCGTTGGCGAAGAGTATGCGCCGTTGGGGCACACGGAATTTTCGTCCATCATCAACAAGATTAAAGCCGCTAAACCGGATTGCATTTACAGCACGGTGGTCGGTGGTAGTAATGTTGCTTTCTTTAAACAGCTCGTGGCCGCCGGATTGTCGGGCGACAAGCAAACGTTGCTGTCGACGGTTGTGTCGGAAAATGAAATTGACGGCATCGGTAAAGAAAACGCCGTGGGTTACTACGCCTGCATGGGATACTTCCAGAGCCAGAAGAACCCAGCCAACGATAAATTCGTCAAAGCGATTAAAGCTAAGTATGGTCAGGATCGAGTCGTGGGTGACCCGATGGAGTGCGGCTACACCGGTGTTTATTTTTGGAAGCTGGCGTGCGAAAAAGCCAAAAGCTTTGACGTCGATAAAGTCGTCGCGGCATCGTCCGAGCTCGCCTTGGATGCCCCGGAAGGAAAAATCAAATTGCATAAGTCGAATCATCATACTTGGAAGCATGCGCGCATCGGACGTGCGCGCGCCGATGGTCAATTCGATATCGTGCATGAGTCGGCGTTGATCGAGCCGAATCCTTTTCCGAAGCTGTAGAACGCGAAGGAAAATCCCAGGAGATGGGCCCTGGCGGAGATCCTGCCGGGGCCCATCAGTTGTTTTCAACTACTACCGAATGACGGAAATTTTCCAACATGACATTCGATATTGCCGTCATGCAAATCTTCAACGGGATCAGCTTATTCACGATTCTGGTTTTGATGGCGCTTGGTTTGGCGATTGTGTTCGGGCTGATGGGTGTCATCAACATGGCACACGGCGAGTTAATGGCGCTTGGCGCATATGTCACCTACATGGTTGCGCACGGATTTGAGAAATATCTTCCCAACTTGATGGGCGTGTATATATTCTTTGCGATTTTTCTTGCGTTTATCGTGACGTTTATATTCGGCTGGATACTTGAACGCGGATTCATTCGATTTTTATATAACCGGCCGCTCGATACATTGCTCGCGACCTGGGGACTAAGTCTGGTCTTGCAGCAGTCGTACCGTTCGATTTTTGGCGCGCAAGAAGTCAGCGTGCCAATGACGAAATGGCTGACCGGCGCCTGGGATGTTACCGAGAATATTCAGATTCCCCTCAATCGTTTATTCATCGTTGCGTTGACGATTTTGGTATCGTTTGCGGTCTATTATTTTTTGTTCAAAACCCGCTGGGGTTTGCGTATTCGTGCCGTGACGCAAAATCGAACCATGAGCGGCGCGGCGGGAATTAACACGAATCGCGTCGACGCATTAACGTTCGCGGTCGGATCCGGTTTGGCCGGAATCGCGGGAGCGGTCTTTACGATGATCGGTTCCACCAATCCCTTAACCGGACAGCTATACATCGTCGATTCGTTTATCGTAGTCGTATTCGGCGGTGTTGCCAGCTTGTTAGGTACATTCGTTTCAGGCTTCGCAATTGCTCAAGCGCAAACCACACTAGAATTTTTATTGAGTGGATCGATGGCAAAAGTGGCGATTTTGCTGATGGTCATTGTTGTGCTGTATTTCAGGCCGAATGGCTTGTTTGCCGCTCGTGTGAGGCAGTAACGCAATATGAAGGGCTGGCTAAGTAAAAGTGAGCTTTTGGGGTATTTGAGCCTCGCGGTGCTGCTGCTGATTATTTTTCCGCTGACGCTCGATATGTTCCGGCTGACGTTAATCAGCAAATACCTATGCTTCGCGTTTGTGGGTGTCGGCTTAGTGTTGTCTTGGGGCTATGGCGGCATCTTGAGCCTCGGGCAGGGAATCTTCTTTGGCACAGGCGGCTATTTAATGGCGATGTTTCTCAAGCTAGAAGCCTCCCATCCCGAGTTGCCGGATTTCATGATCTGGAGTAGTACCGAGACTTTGCCGTGGTGGTGGGAGCCTTACCATAACTTTCCGATCACGCTGATTTCTATTTTTGTGATTCCGGCATTGTTTGCCTTCGTGTTGGCTTACCTCGTGTTCAAGAAGCGAGTTGGTGGCGTTTACTTTGCAATCGTTACCCAGGCCCTTGCGCTGACGCTAACGGTGTTGTTAGTCGGTCAACAGGGCTATACCGGTGGTGCGAATGGCATCACCGATTTCAAGAGCTTTCTCGGTTGGAGTATTAACACTGACGACGCGAAGGTTAAGCTGTACTTCGCCCAGGTTTTGGTGCTCTTCGTCGTGATGGGTGTTGGAACATTTATCATCAAGAGCCGGCTTGGAAAAATTCTGATTGCGATTCGTGATCGCGAGGATCGCGTTCGTTTCTCTGGGTATGACACGGCAATGTTTAAAGCATTTGCATTTACCGTCGGTGCGATATTCGCTTCCATAGGCGGCGCCATGTATTCCTTGCAAGTAGGCCTTATTACGCCAACGTTGGTCGGTGCCGTGGCATCGATTGAAATGATTATTTATGTTGCCGTCGGTGGACGCCTATCGATTGTTGGCGCCGTATACGGAGCACTTTTGGTCGGTTATTCAAAATCCATGTTTTCAGAGAATTTCCCAACGCTTTGGTTGTTTTTCTTCGGTGGCTTGTTCGTCCTGGTCGTGATGTTTATGCCCAATGGCATCGCGGGGTATATCGATGGTTTGCTCGGTCGCCGTAAAGGAAAGCAAGAAACAAGGCTCGACGCACTACCGGAACGGACCAAGGCATGAGTACCACGATTCTGAATGTATCCGGTCTGACAGTTTCATTTGATGGATTTAAAGCCGTTGACGGTTTAGATTTTTCGATAGAAAAAGACGAGTTACGGGTTGTGATCGGTCCCAATGGTGCCGGTAAGACGACATTGCTGGATATGATCTGTGGAAAAACCAAGCCCAGTGCCGGACGCATCGAGTTCAATCGCAAGGATTTAGCAAAACTGAATGAATATGAAATTACTCGTGCCGGCGTTGGTCGAAAATTTCAAACGCCATCGGTATACGAGGATTTAACGGTTTTTGAGAATCTCGAAATTTCTTATCCGAAGAAACGCGGTGTGCTGGGCTCGTTGTTTTTTCGGCGAAGCACCGAAATTCTTGAAAAGATTCAATCGGTGGCCAACGAAATCTACCTTAACAATTTGCTGGGCACAAAGTCGGGAATTCTGAGTCACGGCCAAAAACAGTGGTTAGAGATTGGTATGTTGTTAATGCAAGACCCCGAGTTGATGTTGCTCGATGAACCGGTCGCCGGCATGAGCCCACGGGAGCGCGATCAAACAGCAGAGCTGTTGGGCCGAATTTCCAAAGGGCGCTCTATCGTACTAATCGAACACGATATGGAATTTGTCCGAAAAATCGCACATCGCGTTACGGTGTTACACCAGGGCAAAGTGCTCAGCGAAGGAAGCATGGATCAGGTGCAGTCGGATCCGAAAGTTATTGAGACCTACTTGGGTTTGTAGACGATGCTAAAAGTCACCCATCTCGATGTGTATTACGGTGAGAGCCATGTTATTCGCAATATCAGTTTCGACGTGGCGAGCAGTGAAACCGTTGCGATTATGGGTCGCAATGGTATGGGAAAGACAACGTTATTCAAATCGCTTATCGGCATTGTTCCGGCGAAAAGCGGTAGCGTAAGTTTGGATGGAATCGAGTTGTTTAAATGTAAAAGTTACGAACGTGTCGCCCACGGGGTGGCGTATGTCCCGCAAGGCCGCATGGTGTTTCCATATTTAACCGTTGAAGAGAATATTCGTACCGGCATGGAAGCTAATTCCAACGCGGAAATTCCGGATTATATTTACTCAACGTTTCCCGTGCTCAAAGAAATGAAGAATCGCAAAGGCGGCAACTTATCGGGGGGGCAGCAACAGCAGTTAGTGATCGCGCGGGCCTTGGTTGCGAATCCGAAAGTCTTATTGTTGGATGAACCGACGGAAGGATTGCAGCCATCCATCATTAAAGATATCGCGAGGGCATTAAACAAACTTAAACAGGAACGTGGATTTTCAATAATCGTTTCCGAGCAAGTATTAAGTTTTGCGATGGCGATAGCCGATCGTTTTCTAATTATCGAAAAAGGCGAATTTGTTTATCAAGGACCCAAAGAATCAGTTGATACGAAAAAAATTCATTCCTATCTGACCGTATAAAGTTGTTGAAGCGGGGCAACCTGCATTTTATTTAAGGAGAACCATAATGTTACATGGAGATATTTCTAGCAGTGATGATTGCGTCGGTGTTGCTGTGGTCAACTACAAGATGCCGCGTATGCACACCAAAAAAGAGGTATTGGAAAATTGCCGCAAGATCGCCGATATGGTTGTTGGTATGAAGACCGGTTTGCCGGGCATGGACTTGGTTATTTTTCCGGAATACTCCACCCACGGCATCATGTATGACAGCAAAGAAATGTACGATACCGCTGCATCGATTCCCGGTGAGGAAACGGAAATCTTTGCGGCCGCATGCCGTAAGGCGAATGTCTGGGGAGTGTTTTCCTTGACTGGGGAACGCCATGAAGAGCATCCGAATAAGGCGCCGTACAACACGCTCATCCTGATGAACAATCAAGGCGCAGCGGCCCAGAAGCCGCTAGTGACCGCGAACGCGCCGCCGCTTGTTGCGCCCGCGTCGGGCTGGCCTATCGTGCCGCCAAGGCTCCACGGCCCGCCCGTGCTGGCTGTGCCGCCGCCCCCGTCGGTAGTGGACCACGACAGGTCGAAGCCGCCGCCCACCTGCGCGCCCGCCGCCGCAGCCGATAAGATCAGCAAAATCGCCGCCGCAAACGCAGAGTACCTGCGCCACTGCCCGTTATTAGTCGTTTTCATTCCCATCTCCTTTGAACGTTTGAACGTTGATTAGCGTCGCCGAAACGCGCCGACGCAGGTCGGGCTGGCGCAATGTATTGACCGCAATTGGGTGCCGTTGTCAGATTGGTAATGAGAGATAAACGGCATACCGTCTACGCCAATCGTCAGCGATGCGTAGTAGCCGACGTCGCCGACGTTCGGGTCGAGCGTCAAGATGCTGGCGCTCGTACAGACGACGTTCATGCAATGCGCGCCTTTTAGGTTGATGTTGACGCCGTCCAAATAGGCTATATA
>JANOGO010000125.1:0-2248 GCA_031406045.1 Pseudomonadota bacterium | reverse complement strand
TGGTGTGCTCGAACGCCTTGAGGCGCTCAGTGTTGTCAAGATCGACGCGGCGCGGGTAGAGCGTTACCCATTCGCTCGGCGATTCGGTCTCGACCACCGGCTCCGTGTCGCAGGCGAAAACGATCGTCGGAATGCGTTGCTTGCCCGCCTGGGCGTAGATGTTGGTGATCAGCGTATCGGAAAGTCCCGCGACAAATTTCGCCACGCTGTTACTGGTCGCGGGGCCGATCACGACCGTGTGATAGTGGCCGTGATAAAACAATCCGACCGGTGCGGCGCTCGCGGTTTGATCGCGAAACACGCGTCCGCGTTTTTGTAATTCCGCGACGCTGAGCGTATACATGTGCAGCACTTCGGCTGCGGCTTTCGACAAATAAAAATCGATCAAGCCAGGATGTTTTTCATTCAGCGCGAGCGCGAATTCCAAGCATTCTTTAAGATAATGGCCGGAACCCGTTAAGCCCCACGCAATGCGCGGCGTGTCGTCCGGCTTCACGCTTACGGAACCACGCGATCGATCAAGATTTTGATATCTTTCGCGCCCGGTTTTACTACCGCGCCACCGCCGCTCAGATCGCCGCTTTGCGTGATCGCGTTACCGGATTTTGAGATGCGCGCTTCCACCGTCACTTGCTCGAATTTGCTTAACACCATCGCCGGTGTCATCGCCATGGAATCGTCGAGCGAGAAATCTTTTGGCAGGTCTTTCACCGCGCCGCGCCAAACCGCGAGCGGCATTTTCGGCGCGTTGCTACCCGCCGCTTTGGCATAAATAAACAGCGAATCGTTTGCGTCAGCCTTTTGTTTCAGCGCGTCGCTTAGCGTGACTGTGCCCGACACGCTGGCACTCGCAACTGCTGCCGGCCTTTGCGTCATGGCGGCGCGTGCTGCGTTAATACTTGCAGCAACTTCGTCGGTAATTTCCGAACCTTTTGGCACCAGGGTCAGCAATTTCTCCCAATAAGAAATCGCGGCGGAAAAATCTTTCGCTTCGAATGAAGCCGATCCGGCAAGCGCCAAGATACGTGGGTTGTCGGGTTCGAGTTTTAGCCCCTGGGCGATCAGCTCGCGCGGCTTTCCGGCAAACGAATTGTTGTCGCGGGTCGCCAACGCGTGAGCATATTCCGCCAGTAGCGTCGCGTTATCGGGCACCAGCAACACCGCGCGATCATAGGCGGCGATGGCATCGTTGCCACGGCCCAGCGCCATGTATGCCTTCGCCAACATGTTCCATCCATTCGGGTCATTCGGTTGTTCGCGCAGCCTCAAGACGAGGCGCTGCGTCATCGTCGCGAATTGTTGCGGGGTAATGTTCTCCGCGGTGATCGGCGTGCCGGCGTTCTTGCTACGATCGAAAAAGGCATCGGGCTGGCCGAGCAATTTGTATAGAGCGAAGGACGCCAACGGCAGCGCCACTGCGATTGCGACGGCTAGCCACGGTTTGCTGCCACCTTCGCGCGTTGGCGTTGCTTGCACACGCGACTCGTCGAGCAAGCGGCGCTTGAGTTCGTGCTCGGCTTCGCGAAATTGCGTTTCTGCGATGATGCCATTGGCGAAGTCCGCTTGTAGTTCTTTCAACTGCTCGCGATAAATCGGCAGGCTCGTGTCGTCGGTTATTACCGGGATCGTTTTACGCAGTAGCGGCGGCAACACAAAGGCTAACGCGATCGCAATAAAAATCGCGACCGAAATAATGAAGGCGGTCATGTTTTTTTGTTGTTTGGTTCGTTGGTGGAGGAGTTTTCTAGCAACGCATCCGCACGTTGTAAATCGTCGGCGCTAAATTGTTGCGCGCCGATAATCTTACGCCGTTTTGACAATTGCCAAAACAAAACCCCGACGCCACCGACGAGCAGCAGGAACGGGGCGATCCACAGCAGCACGGTATTCGATTGTACCGGCGGGCGATACAACACAAAATCGCCGTAGCGCGCCACCATGTAATCTTTGATTTGCTGATCGGTTTTGCCCGCTTGAATTTGTTCGCGAATTTGCGTGCGCAGATCGATCGCCAGATCGGCGTTCGAATCGGCAATGGTTTGATTCTGGCAAACGAGGCAGCGCAGTTCGTGCGCCAACCCTTTCACGCGTTCCTCGCCTGCCGCATTGAGTTTGGTTTCCTCCGCCCACGCCGAGGTCAACAACATTAGGCAAATTACAATCGCAAACCGCTTCATCCCTGCAATTTCTTCACCAGCGGCAAAATTTTTGTCTGAATGGTTTCTTGCGTAACGGGCCCGGTTTTTTT
>JANOGO010000110.1:0-4003 GCA_031406045.1 Pseudomonadota bacterium | reverse complement strand
CCGACCTTCAAAGGTAGGGTGGATCAAGCGCAGCGGATCCACCATGGGCGAAAAAATCGGCGAACGATGTTCGCCACGGTGGATCCGCTTTGCTTGATCCACCCTACAACGCCAACGTTTACGCTGTTCATGGTCCATGAGCAGTATCCGCCGCGCCAATACAGGCAGCTCGCAATGACAAAGCGGATGAGCGCCGCCGTAGTTTTTCAGCAAACCCTAAGTCGCGATTTTGCTTTCCATCGGCAGTAAATCGCAGGCCTTAATTTTCCAACTCTTGTCCTCTTGCCGCTCCAATGTAAACACGGCGATCAGCAATTGATTCTCGTCGGACATGAATTGAATGCCTTGTAAGATGCGCCCGCTGACGATTGACGGCGTCAGAAATTTAACCTCGCGCGGGTTGTAGATCGGCGTGTATTTATCGCGCACCATTTTGCTAAACGCCTCCGCTGTCGGGAAGCGCTGCTTCACGCTGGGTGCGGCGAATTCATACGCAGCGGCATCGTCGTCGCGCCCAAAGGCATCGAGCTGACTTTGAATCACGCCGCGAATCTCAGCCCATTCTGCCGCATTGGGCCAACCGCGCTCAGCGGAAAAAGCGCTGCTAGAATGCAGCATGAACAACACACATATCGAACGAAAGATGAAATTCATTGTAGCCTCCGAATTGACGCGATTGTTCCAACGCATTTTCGATCACCGAACACTAGCTTAGTTCAAAATGCTTTCTAAAACCAGTGGCGCCACCATCACGCCCGCCGCATCTTTGGCTGGCAATGCCTTGGAGAGGCGCTTGAATGCATGTTGTTACGATAGCATTCGCGTAATAGCGCAACAGTTGGACTTCAGCGGCGGGCGAATCCCGGGAACCGATGAATTGAATCCGCTAGCGCGGCTAACGCCCGCCACGACGCAAAGCGGCCACGCGATTCGTTTCACGCCGCAAAATATGGATCCGGGTGCTGAGGGTTATGAGATGCAAATTTTTGCAACAGGGCAGGTCCCGACCCGGCCCAATACAATGCACGATGTGTTCAACGCGCTGGTTTGGCTGACGTACCCCGCCACCAAAGCGGCGATTAACGCGCGGCACATCGCGGCACGCGATGCTCGAAACGAAAATGGCAATCGCGGCCCGGTACAGGATGCGCTTACGCTGTTCGACGAATGCGGCGTGATTGTCGTCAGCGATCAAACGCCATTACTCGATTTGATCACGGAGTTTCAGTGGAAAGAGTTGTTTTGGACCCGGCGCGATGTGGTCAAACAACACATGAAATTTTTCCTATTCGGCCACGGACTGATGGAACAATTGCTCGACCCTTTTGTCGGACTAGTGGGTAAAGCGCTATTGATTAACGTCGAATCGGCATGGCTAGGGCCCAATATCCATGGGCTTCTACAGCATATCGATGCCAGGAGCCGCACGCTAACTGCCTCTCCAGCCAGTCTATCGCGAGGGCAAGATCTGGCGCCGCTGCCGGTACTGGGCATTCCCGGTTGGAGCGCGGAAAACGACGATGAACGATATTATGACAATGTCGACTATTTTCGCCCCGGCCGCGGCAAGCGGCCGCCAAGGAATCGCTGATGCGCTATTGCGTTCTGCTCATTTGTTTCGTCGTTACCGCTTGCGGCTCGCCGCCGATTGATTATCGCGGCGCAAGCGCGGTCGGTTTCGAACAACCACAACGCAAGCCGTTGTCGCGCCCGCTGATTGCCGTCGCCCTCGGCAGTGGCGGCCCGCGCGGCCTCACTCATCTCGGTGTGCTCAAAGCCTTGGAAGCGAACGGCATCGTGCCGGATTTGATCGTCGGCACCAGTTCCGGCGCGCTGGTTGGCAGCATCTACGCCAGCGGCCTACCGCTTGCTAAAATAGAAGCCATGGCGATGGATTTGCAACCGACCGCAATTCTGGATTTTTCCTATTCCGACCGTGGTTACATTCGTGGCGAAGCGCTGCAAAATTTCATCAATCGTTTGGTCAACGGCAAACGCTTGGAAGAATTGGCAAAAGAAATCGCCATCGTCAGCACCGACGTCAAAACCGGCACTGCCGTGATTTTTAATCGCGGCGATACCGGGCTGGCGGTGCGCGCGTCGAGCGCGATTCCCGGGCGCTTTCAGCCGGTGAAAATTAACGGACGCGATCACCTCGACGGCGATTTAGTGAGCCCGGTGCCGATGCGTATCGCTCGCGAACTCGGGGCGGATGTGGTGATCGGCATCGACGTATCGGCGTATCTGGAAGACACGCCGACGATAAAAAGTTTCCCGACCGATTGGATCGTCACCGGCACCATGCGCAAAACCATAGTCGATCACGAAACGCGCTACGCCGATGTTTTTGATACATCCAAACATCGGCTACTACGCGGGCTGGAGCGATAACTACAAGAAGCGCTGCTTCACGATTGGCGAGCGGGAAACGCTTGCGGCGTTGCCAAAAATTCGAGCGGCGATTGAGGCGGCGCAAAAAAAGAAGAGTGGGCGGTAAGCGTTTCGAAGAATGTAAAAGCGCTACCTCTTCACGGCCACTTGCCGCAAATCGCCCTGTCGGTGGAAGCACCCTCTTCCGCCAAAGCCTGCCCCATGATCTTGAGGTCCTCGATAGTAACGGATGCGGGCCGATTGGATTTTTCAACATACGCGACTAATACGCGAACATTGCCGTTCTGACACCACTCTAGCCCCGAGCGATCGGTGACGTCGATTTTCACCACGCGGTGCGCGCCGAATTTCGCGTAATTCGCTTTTAGGGTATTCAGATCAGTCTCATCCGGCGTGAACCCGATTTGATACAACGGGCTATCGGGCCCTTTGCCGGCAAATACAAAACCGGCATTGCGCTCGCGTACGCGATTTTTTGCCGGAACAAATTTCTCCAAATTATCTGCTTTCAGGGTGCCGATTGTGTCGCCGGACTTTGCGCCGAATACCGGCGCGCCGGTGAGTTTGCGATATTCGCTCAGTTTCATGCCCAGCGAAAATGGGCCGTAGGCGCGCGGCAAATCGTCGGCGGCTATGACATTAAGTACGAAGCAAGCAGCGATCACTGTGGTTACTATTGTTGTTCTATTTTTCATTTGAATCCTTGTTCTGTGTCCGCAATAGCGCGCTTCAATGCATCGTAATCGCGCACTACTTGGAACTGTGGAAATTCCGAAATAATACTGTCAGGCGGGCAAAAGAAAAATCCGGCGTCGGCCTCGCTTAACATCCCGGTGTCGTTATAGGAATCGCCGGCGGCAATCACTTTGTAGTTCAAGCCATGAAACGCTTTCACCGCCATGCGTTTTTGATCCTTTTGCCGTAAGTGATAGTCGTTGACGAATCCGTTTACGTCGGTACTTAAACGATGACACATTAAGGTTGGATGACCGAGTTGCAGCATAAGCGGCATCGCAAATTCATAAAACGTGTCCGATAGAATCACCAACTGAAATTCGCTGCGCACCCAATCGAGAAAATTCTTCGCGCCGGCCATCGGTGACATCGTCGCGATGACTTTCTGGATATCCGGCAAGCCTAGCTGATGTTCTTTCAAAATGCGTAAACGTTGACGCATCAACTGGTCGTAGTCCGGCACATCGCGCGTGGTGGCGCGCAGCGCATCGATACCGGTACGTTCGGCAAATTCGATCCAGATTTCCGGTACGAGAACGCCCTCGAGGTCTAAACAAACTATATTCAATGCAACTCCAGTTTTGATTTAATTTTTCTAATAGCGCGCCCTCCCTCACCCTGCACCCTCTCCCAGAGGGAGAGGGGAATCTGTGCCCTCGCCCCTCCGGGGAGAAGGGTGGGGATGAGGGACAACCATAAAATTTATCAACCGTGCTTCAACACCACCGTCTTAACCGAAGTAAACCCATACAGCGCCTCAAAGCCTTTTTCGCGCCCATGACCCGAATGCTTCACGCCGCCGAACGGCAACTCGATGCCCCCACCCGCGCCGAAATTATTGATGTAAACCTGACCGCTGCGAATCGCTTTCGCCAAG
>JANOGO010000078.1:0-5522 GCA_031406045.1 Pseudomonadota bacterium | reverse complement strand
GCGCAAATTGACCGCATTCTCGGATTGAACGACGCCGATGATGTGCTGCACTACGAAGACAAGCGCCGCGATGTCGGCCGCAAGATTCGCATCAAGGATGGCAAGCTCGCCGCCGTACGTTTATCCGGCGATGCCGCGGCGAAAGACTGGTTGCAAGAATGGCTCGCGCAAGGTGCAGCGGTTGCGCATTTGACCCGCGTGTTGCTGGCGCCGAGCACAAAGCCGCCGCAAAATTTTACGCCGCGCGGCCGTGTAATTTGTAACTGTTTGAATGTCTCCGAAGCGGAAATCATGACTCAATTAAAATCCATCCCCACGCACATTTCCAACCCATTGGGCGTATTGCAAAGCGCGTTAAAGTGCGGCACCGAATGCGGCTCCTGTTTGCCGGAGTTACGCCGAATCGTGCGAGCAGAAATCTTGGCGGCGGCATGAACACGGTGCGCAAGGGCAAGGTTTTTCTGGTCGGCGCCGGTCCCGGCGATCCGGAATTACTGACGCTTAAAGCGGTGCGCGCGATTGGCAAAGCCGATGTAATTTTGGTCGACGATCTGGTCAATCCCGCCGTGTTACAACATGCGCGCCAGAACGCGCGCATCGTCAATGTCGGCAAACGCGGCGGCTGCAAATCGACGCCGCAATCGTTCATCGAGCGACTGATGGTAGCGGAAGCGATGGCGGGTAATACCGTGGTGCGGCTCAAGGGCGGCGATCCGTTTATGTTCGGGCGTGGCGGCGAGGAAGTCGCCGCGTTGCGCGCGGCCGGCATCGAGTATGAAGTGCTGAACGGCATCACAGCCGGCCTCGCCGCGCCGACCTCGATTGGCATTCCGCTCACCCATCGCGATTTGTGCCACGGCGTCGCCTTTGTCACCGGACATACGCAAGCGGACGGCTCGTTGCCCTGGCAACCGTTACTCGCGGCGGGTGTAACGCTGGTCATCTACATGGGCGTTGCCAACTTGCCGGCCATCGTCGCCGAACTGCGCGCCTGCGGTACGCGCGCGAGCATGCCGATCGCCTTGATTCAAGATGCGACGTTGCCGAGTCAACGCGAGTTGATTTGCACGTTAGACGCGGTGGTCGAGCAAGTTGCAAGACACCGCATGGCGAGCCCGAGCGTCATCATTATCGGTGAAGTCGTTACGCTAAGTCGTGCGGCGGCGATTGCTGATTTCACTCGGGACGGCATTCCAACGCAGCTTGCGGGAAACGCGTAATAACAGCATTGCATGCCTGGAGAGGCGCACCCTGCTTGGCTGCTGGCGATGCCTGCCCCGCGCGATCGATCTAGGGAAGCTCTGAATAAGTCCGATTTCGTCATGACACTGCGTTACTCACAGAAAATATCGCCTTACATATATTTCATATGCTGCGTCGATATTTTTTGTTCGCGCCTTGTCTCATTTAGAACTCGACCTTATTCAGAGCTTCCCTAGTTTTTGCTATTGGACACGAAGAAATTTTATCGCGTCCGCCGTCGCTTGGCCGTTCGCGTCGCTCACTTGCGCATATCCGCCCGTGCCGACCGCAAAACTATAGCGGCCATGTAACACCCACTGGCCGCCGCCTATGCGTTGATTGTAATTTTTCACCGACGTGCCCGCCGCATGTTTGACGGATACGGGAACGCTGGTGGAGCGATTGACATTCGAACTCCACCAAACGTAGACGTCATAAAAACCCGCCACTGAAATTGCGGGCGTCCAACGATAGGTGTCCGTCGCGCTACCGCAGCTATAGAGCGAGTTGGCGCCGTATTTGTTAGCCGCTATCGATAGGCACCACAGCCCGGTGAAACTGCGCCTGACATCGCGCACGCCGACACCGAGATTATCGAGTATGGTCTCACCCGGAACCACGACCGAAACAACTGTCCCTTTGAAACCCGTCGTGATCGCCCAACCCGGATTACTCGCGAGACCGTTGCGTTGATAGGCGCCCACATCGAATGGCGCGAGTCTTTGTGATCCGTTGAAATCGATCGCAGGCGCCAGCGTTGCATCGGCTTTGCCGAGTAAAATCGAATTAGCCAGCGGCCAGAAATTTCGGTTGGCGGGATTGGCGAATCCCGCCGACGAAGTTCCACCGCTGAAAAATCGCGCATTGTCGATCGTCGAGCTTGACGTGCCCTCGATATAGTTATTGCGCACAATGGCTGTCGCGCTGATCCCGCCGCCACTATTGATCGCGCTCGCGCCTGGAGAATAAATGGCGTTGTTGGCCAGAACCATATTGACGCCGCCCCAGCGCACGCGCACGCCCGTCGCGTTACCGTACAGCGTGTTGTTGACCGCCGTGACGTTTTTCAGCACCGGCACTTGCACGTGCGGATAGAGCGACAGACCCGATGCGCTATTCAGAATAATGTTGTTTCGAACAATGGCGTCCGACACCGCGTAGATGCCTTCCAAGCAATTCCAAACCACATTGCCTTCGACCAGATTCGCGCGATTCGCGAGCGTTCCGTAAACGAAAATGCCCGGATAGGTTCTATTGTAAATAACATTGTTGCGAATGATGTTCGAGTGCGATCCGACCTTGACTTCGATGCCGTCGCCTTGCGTCGTGCCGGGTAAAACATCGTGAATCCAATTGTTTTCCAGTAACGAATCGCTGACCAGGCAAGTCGCGTTATTGCAGCCGACGTACATCCCCTCGCCGGTGCCGTTGCGCGCGCCGGTGCGGTAGATTTCATTGCGGCGTACCACAATGTTATTCATCGAGCTGCGAAAATTAATGCCGACATCAACATCGTGAATTTTCAAATCTTCCAAGGTAATGAACGTCGGAAAGCTATTCAGATTCACGCCATCGCCGCCGTTGCCGATGATTTCCAAACCTTTGATGGTGAGATAGGCGGCGCCTTCGATGTTGATCGTATTCTGTAGTGCGGCGGTACTCGGGCGGGTAATCACCGGGCGCGCTTCGCTGGCCGCGCCGCGAATCACAATCGGTGCTGTCGCCGTGCCACGCGCGGTAATGCTGAGGCGTCCGCTATCGGCATAAGTACCGGCATGAACGATCAGTGTGTCGCCCGCTTGCAAGCTTTCCACCATCGTCTCGAAGCTGCCGCCCGGCCGAAGATCGAGGACGCGTCCGGTGGTTTGCGCGATGGCGTTGGCACTGAGCAATGAAATTGCTAGGGCCGCAAGAATGTTGCAAGCGGTGAACGATGGACGAATAGTTTGCTTCAATTGGATTCTCCCTGAACGTGCAACTAAGTTTTTCACTCAGAATGCAAGCACATACCGTACCAATCGGAAATTGATCGTCGACAACTCGGCGAACTTTCCGTGCAGGTCATGCAGAAACTGCGCGCAGACAATGGATGGCGAGAGCTCTTAGCACAACAACATGTCATCCTGAGCGAAGCGAAGGATCTGCTTTCTTAGCGGCAAAAAAAGCAGATCCTTCGCTTCGCTCAGGATGACATGATTAAAGATCACAATCCCGTTAGGGTTTGGCAAAGTAGCGGTCGATCACCGTAAAGTTTCGCGAGTTCGAGGCGCCAAACTGTGCGTGTTTGACGACAGCTTTCCGCGCCGAACGAGAAGTCGCTTGAATTAAGGGAATAATTTTTGTCGCTGTTCGGGGACAGATTGCGGCGCCACGAGCCGCACCCCGCTTATCGTGTGGCAGTGCATGCCCGGAGAGCCGCGCCCCGATTGGCTCGTGGCGATGCGGCTATGATGCTTGACGAGCGTGGCTAACGGTCAACATCTCCCATTGGGCCATTTTATTTCCCGATTGCTTGACCGGCGCTACGGCCGGTAGTGCGTCAACCCGGGAATCGCCGACAAATCCGCTTCATGGTTACGCAGCTCGATGACATTGCGATCGGGATCGCGGATAAACACGGACACTTCGTTGCCGCCGAATGTGACCGGACCTTGCGTGATGGCGATGTTTAACTGTTGCAATTTGCCGATGGTTTTCACGATCGAATCGACGCGCAGCGCGACATGAGTAAAGCCGGGATGTTTTTCGGGAACGTCCATCAAAATGTTTTTGCCGTCGATCGGGCCGACGCCGTTGACGATCAAGTTGATCTCAACGCCGCTGGCATTTTTCATGATGATCACCGCGTCGAAATCCACTTCCAGGATGACTTCAAAACCCAGCGCGCGATAGAAATCCACCGCGCGGTTGGCGTCGGTTACGCGGATGCCGATATGATCGACTTGTACGATGTTCACGCGTTCATTTTATCCAAATTTAGTTACTGCAAGGAAAATGCTTTACCGACGATGCCACGGCGCCAAAATTAACCGCTACAATCGCCGCCATGTCGCTTCGCGCTGATTTTTCCCTGTCCGCTGTCATCGCCGGTTTTGTCACTGTGCTGGTGGGCTTCACCAGTTCCGCGGCGATCGTGTTTCAGGCGGCGCGCGCGGCGGGGGCGAACCAAGCGGAAATCAGTTCCTGGATGTGGGCGCTTGGCATCGGCATGGGTGTGACCTGCATCTGCCTGTCGCTGTATTATCGCAAGCCGGTGGTGACCGCCTGGTCGACGCCCGGCGCGGCGATGTTGATCACCAGTGCCACGGGCGTGAGCCTGCCGGAATCGATCGGCGCGTTTGTCATTTCCGGTGTGTTGATTGCGTTGGCCGGTTTCAGCGGTTGGTTCGAACGCTCGCTGCAACGCATTCCGATTTCCATCGCCTCGGCGATGTTAGCGGGCGTGTTGTTCCGCTTCGGTTTGGACGTGTTCGTGTCGATGCAAACGCAATTCGCGATGGTGTTTGCGATGTTCATGGTGTATTTAGTTTGCCGTCGCGCGTGGCCGCGTTACGCAATCGTCGCCACCCTTGCGGTGGGCATCGTCATCGCGGCGCTGCGCGGGCTGCTGCAGGTGGAAGGCCTAGTTTGGGAATTGGCGCAACCGATTTTCGTTACGCCGGAATTTTCGTTAAGCGCGTTGGTCGGCGTTGCATTGCCGTTGTTCATTGTCACGATGGCCTCGCAAAATGTACCCGGTGTGGCGGCGTTGCGCGCTTCGGGTTATACCGATGTGCCCATTTCACCGGTGATCGGTTGGATCGGCACAACGACGGTTTTGCTGGCGCCGTTCGGCGCATTCGCGCTGAATCTCGCGGCAATCACGGCGGCGATTTGCACCGGCCGCGAGGCCCACGAAGATCCGGATAAACGCTACGTCGCCGCGATCGCCGCCGGCGTGTTCTATATTTTGATCGGACTATTTGGCGCAACGGTCGCCGCACTGTTCGCCGCATTCCCCAAGGAGCTGGTGTTCGCCATCGCCGGACTGGCGCTGTTCGGCACCATCGGCAATGGCCTGGCTGTTGCCCTGAGCAGTGAACAAGAGCGCGAGCCCGCGTTCGTTACTTTTCTCGTGACCGTCTCGGGCGTGACCTTGCTCAGCATCGGCTCGGCATTTTGGGGATTGCTCGCGGGCGTTCTCGCGTGGCTGATTTTGCGTTCGCGGAGGCCGTAGAGGGCGTTGCTCAGGATGACAAACGATTAGAGGTCTTGCGGAACCACTTGCGCCGTCGGAATCG
>JANOGO010000033.1:0-2954 GCA_031406045.1 Pseudomonadota bacterium | reverse complement strand
CCGCCTTCAACGCATTTATCGCCTACGGCAAAGGCAGTGGCCACCCGGCTAGTTTGAACTTTGGCGATGTATTCGGATACGCACTGGCGAAAGTACGTTCGCTACCTTTGTTGTTCAAAGGCAATGATTTTGCTCAGACTGACATAAAACAAGTTCATGGCGCCTCAACCTGATTGCAAACGGTTCGCGCTACGCGTGAGTAATCGGGCGATGTGCGCACCCAACCAGGCAAATGAGTGGGTTCTGGCGAACCACAGGACAGCGCGCAGGCGCCTCTACAGCCCGGCCTTCGCTACTTAGGTTTTGCGCGCGGGAGAAATTGCGTATTTTCCGTACCTGTACTTCCGCATTTTCCTTACCTAGTCAGCACAGTGAGTCTGTTACATTCGCGCGTGGGCATGCAGATAAGCAGTCTCAGATAAACCGCCTTTGTATCCTGCGCCTAACCTCCCGTTCTCCCTCAAAGGAATTGTTATGAAAAAAATTATTACCCTAGTGGCGTTCGCTTCCGCGCTGCAAATCGGCACCACGTTCGCCGCCGACACCTCCGCCCTTACCGTCAACAAAGGCAGCAACAAAGCCGGCGATGGCAACAGCGTTACTTTCCAAGGCAACCCGTTGCCGCTGATGGGCACCGGCATCGAAGTCGGCAAACCGTTACCGTCCGCCGTGTTGACTAACGGCAGCTTAGGCCCGGTGAATTTGGCCGATAGCAAAGGCAAGGTCAAAATTATCAATATCGTTCCATCAATCGACACCAAAACCTGTGAAGAGCAAACCCATCAGTTGTCGGAAAAAAATGGCGGCTTGGACAAGCAAGTCGAACTTTATACCGTCAGCATGGACTTACCGTTCGCGCAGCAACGTTTCGCCAAAGAAGCCAAGATCAACAACGTGACTTTTTTGTCGGACTATAAAACCGGCGACTTCGCCAAGAACTACGGCTTGTTGATTGCGCCGCTGCATTTAATCGCGCGCAGCGTCATTGTGACCGACAAAGAGAACATCGTTCGTTACATTCAAGTCGTACCGGAAATCACCAATCTTCCCGACATGGAAGCAGCAATGGTCGCGGCAAAAGCGCTGTTGTAATTTCCCGCTTAGTTTTCGCCAAAAGCCCCGCCCTGCGCGGGGCCTTTTTTATTTTAAGTTCCCGTAACATTTCATATTGTCATTGCGAGGAGCGTTTTTTGCGACGAAGCAATCTCGCTTTTCACTTGCGCTGAAATACGAGATTGCTTCGTCGCGTTGCTGCTCGCAATGACAGAATGATTTGCTGCACAGCGGGGGCGCGCCCTATGCGATAATTGTGCGTTCGCATTTTCCAAGTTACGCTCTCTAAGGAATCCCCATGGACGACAATAAAAGCAAAGCACTCGCTGCGGCGCTCTCGCAAATAGAAAAACAATTCGGCAAAGGCTCGGTGATGAAACTGGGCGACCATGATGTCGTGAAAGATATCGATGTCGTTTCCACCGGCTCGCTCGGCTTGGACATTGCGCTAGGCGTCGGCGGCTTGCCGCGCGGCCGCGTCGTTGAAATCTACGGCCCGGAATCCTCCGGCAAAACCACATTAACCTTGCAGGTCATCGCCGAAATGCAAAAGATGGGTGGCGTTGCCGCCTTCATCGATGCGGAACACGCACTCGATCCGCAGTATGCGCAAAAACTCGGCGTGGATGTCTCAGAACTCTTGATTTCGCAGCCGGACACCGGCGAGCAAGCGTTGGAAATCGCTGACATGTTGGTGCGTTCCGGATCGGTGGATATCGTCGTCGTTGACTCGGTCGCGGCGCTGACGCCGAAAGCTGAAATCGAAGGCGAGATGGGCGATTCGCACATGGGCTTACACGCACGCTTGATGTCGCAAGCCTTGCGCAAATTGACCGGAAATATCAAACGCTCGAACACGCTGGTAATTTTCATCAACCAAATTCGCATGAAGATCGGCGTGATGTTCGGCAATCCGGAAACGACCACCGGCGGTAATGCGCTGAAGTTTTACGCGTCGGTTCGCTTGGACATTCGCCGTATCGGTGCGATCAAGAAAGGCGAAGAAGTGATCGGCTCGGAAACCCGCGTGAAAGTCGTCAAAAATAAAGTCGCGCCGCCATTTCGCGAGGCGCTATTCGATATCCTTTACGGCGAAGGTATTTCGCGCGAAGGCGAAATCATCGAGCTCGGCGTGACCCATAAAATCGTCGATAAGGCCGGCGCATGGTACGCCTACAACGGCGAAAAAATCGGCCAAGGCAAAGATAATTCGCGCGAATATTTGAAAGAGAATCCAGAAATTGCGAAGGAAATTGAAGCGAAAATTCGCGCCACCGTCGGCGTGGTAGGAGCCGCGGCAAAGGCCAATGGAGACGCCAAAGAAAAATGATCTGCGTGAACGCGCGCTGCGCCTACTTGCGCGGCGCGAGCATACACGCTCCGAGCTAGCGAAAAAGTTATCGCACTACGTAGAAGAACACGATGACCTTAACGCCTTGATCGAAGATCTCGCGCAAACAGATTTGGTGTCAGACCAACGCTTCGCCGAACACTTCATCTTGGCGAAACAAAAACGTTTCGGTCATCTAAAAATCGCTCACGAGCTTAGGGCCAAAGGGCTCGATGCAGAAACCATCACGCAGTTGACTGTCACCTCACGCGACCAAGAACTCGAATCCGCGCGCGCCGTTTGGCAACGAAAATTTCCATCGCCGCCCGCAAGCTCGTCCGAAAAAGCGAAGCAGATGCGATTCCTTCAAGGCCGCGGATTCTCCAGCGATACGATTTACCGGTTGTTTAAATCCACGGATTGAGAATGCGGCCATGCCAGGAACCGCATCTAGCTTGGCTCGCGGCATGGCATGCCTGAAGAAGAAATATCCATGCGGCTTCTGACAATGCTCCCAAAATACCGAAGTGTGGCCCGAGGCCAGCCGCTCATTCCCGCCTTCGCGGGAATG
>JANOGO010000025.1:0-5214 GCA_031406045.1 Pseudomonadota bacterium | reverse complement strand
GAAGAAATCGAGCATCTGGCTGCGCTTGAGTTGCTTTCTCACTTGAACCCGTTCCAGACTATCCACTCCGTGAACCTGAAATACGCTCTTTGCTAAATCTACCCCAATTCGTTTAAGCTTCATCTCGGACTCCTCTCTTCTCGTTAAGTGGTCAGGTTTAACCAACTCCACTTTGGCACATCTCAATGCCGATAGGTTGGGAGGAGTCCATTTCATTGCCCAACTTCAAATTTCTAATACATCGCCGGAAATCCAAGCAACGGCGCCGCATCGGTTTTTTTCCAAGACGGCAACTTTTCCACGCGGTCGGTCATCCAGCGTTTCAAATTCGGGTGTTGATCGAGCGGCAGCTTTTGATGGGGATGCAAATGCATCGGCGCGGCGACGGCGATGTCGGCGATCGTGACGCTGTTACCGCATAGCCACGGCGTTTTCGCGAGGCGCGCGTCGAGGATGCCAGCGAGTTTGTGGAAATTTTCTGCTTGCGCGTTCAAGATGTTTTGATCAGGTTCCGCTTTGAGCAGCGGTTTGACGACGTTCTCCACGAGGTAAATGTAGGCGCTCGGGAACCAGGCATTGGATTCCCACAGCATCCAGCGATTAATATCGGCGCGGGTCTTCAGGTCTTTCGGATAATAGGCTTCGGCGCCTACTTTGTCGGCGCCGTATTGCAGCATGGCGTTTGATTCCCACAGCACAAAGCCGTCATCGTCGAGTGCGGGTAAGGATGCATTCGGGTTGATCGCGAGATATTCCGGCGATTTTTGTCCGGCGGTAAAGTAATCAATTTTCACCGTGTCGTATTTCACGCCGAGTAAATCATAGCCGGCGAGAACTTTGCGGCAGTTCACGGTGCAGGGGTCGTAATATAGCTTCATTTGTTTCCTCCATTTGAATAATTTCTTGGCCGACGGTGCCGCCGGTTAGTGTTGCAATTCCACTCTACCAGGAAATTTTTAAAGCAGCTATACTGGAATTCCAACGAGTAAAAATCACGGAAATCGCTATGGCTTTAGGCACGACAGTCCGCACCAAACTCAACTACACGGTGGATAACGGCATTGCGCCAGATTACTATTTTTACGAGCCGGAACCCGGCACGATCAAGAATCCGCCCGGCGGCGATACGCAGGAAGTGGAGGTGCGCGACGGCTGGCCTAAGCTCGACGAATTTTCGCTTGACCGCGAGGGGTTTGAGCTCCATCCATTTCCGGTGTTGTTCGATCAATTCGATGACGATGCCGCCGTGCGCTCGACGTTCTACGAGCAAGTCGTCGCCTTCGTCAAAAAAAATACCGGCGCCAATCGCGTGCTGGTATTCGATCACACCATCCGCAAACGCCAGCCGGAACAACAATCGACGCTGAATCGTCCCGCCGTGATGTTGGTGCATAGCGATTACACGGTGAAATCCGGCCCGCAGCGCGTGCGTGATTTGTTGCTGGACGAAGCGGAAGCGTTGCTCAAGGGCCGCGTGGCGTTTTACAACGTGTGGAAACCGATCCGCAATCGCGTCGAGGAATTGCCGCTCGGTGTGTGCGACGCACAATCGGTCGCGCCGGAAGATTGGCTGATCATGGAATTGAAGTATCGTGAGCGCACCGGCGAGATTTACGTCACACGCCATTCGCCGCAACATCGTTGGTACTACTTTCCGAAAATGGAACCGACGCAAGCGCTGATGCTGAAGACTTACGATTCCGACGAAAAGCGCGCGCGCTTCATGCCGCACACCGCGTTCGAAGATCCGAACACGCCGCCGAATGCGTTGCCGCGCGAGAGCGTGGAAGTGAGAACCATCGCTTTCTTTTAAAAGTGCGATGGCCTGGAAGGCGCGTGGATACTGGCTCCCAGGCCATGCCTTGCCAGGAGACAAGCACTGCTTGCCTCCTGGCAAGGCCAGATAAAAATGTAGGTTGGTGGTGAGGAACGAACCCCAACATTCCAAACTCATCGGAGGAGAACACCATGATCGGCGATCCCGTCGCGCTTACCATTCGTCGCAACATCTCGCGCGCCAGCGCCGAACTCATCGCGCAGTTTCAAAATCAACCTACCGGCTATATCACCGATGCCTACAACGGCAAAGGCTGCCTCGACTATCGCATCAAACCGCTCGACGAAACTTTTGCCTTCTGCGGCTCGGCCATTACCGCGTATTGCGGGCCGATGGATAATCTCGCCGCGATGGCGGCGCTTGATGTCGCCAAGCCCGGCGACGTGATCGTCATCGCGACGAAAAACGACGAAACTGCCGCGGTGATCGGCGATCATTGGGCCTATTGGGCGAAGAAGATCGGCGTGGTGGGTGTGGTGTGCGATGGCCTGGTGCGCGACATAATCGGATTGCAGCGCGTCGGCTTGCCGGTTTTCGCGCGCGGGTTAACGCCGAACTCGGGTTTTCGCAACGGGCCGGGCGAAGTGAATTGCGGCGTCAGTTGCGGTGGCGTGACGATTGAACCTGGCGACATTATCGTCGGCGATCGCGATGGTGTCGTATCCATCCCATTAATTGTGGCCGAAGACGTCGCGGCAAAACTAAAACTCGTTTACGAAAAAGAAATGGCCGTCGACGATGAGTTAAAACGCATCAGCGAGAAGAAATTTTGGAACGAGGAATCGGTCAAAAATCGGGGTGGCGTTCGTTATTTGGATTAACGTATGAAATACCGAGCTGTCATTCCCGCGTAGGCGGGAATCCATTCGGCCTTCGCAAAGTCAACATGGATTCCCGCTTCCGCGGGAGTGACGAATGGGTGTAGTTTAGGTTTTTCGGTTCTTGAGGCCAGCCCGACGAACCAATGGCCCAAGGCCAGTCGCGAGCCTCAGGCTACCCCGGCAGGAGGTGGGTTGCAAGCTTTGCACGGCCCGCAACTGCCGCAGCCGGTTTTTGCCGACGCGCTTGCTTGCCACTGCGCGGCGCTCGCGTTTGATAATCCCAATCGCTTCGAAAAAAATATCGCGCGTGACACGAAGTTGGCCCGCGTTGCGGTCGGCATCCAGCGCCACGTCGCGTAAAGTGCCGCGAATAAAACGATGAAGTAAACAATCAAGTCTTGCCACATATCAGCCGCCCAGCGCCAATGCGACGCGGTAGGTGATGAAGGACGCGAGATAGGCCAGGCCGAACAGATAGCCAGCCATTAAAAACATGTAACGCCACGAGTTAGTTTCGCGTTTGACTGCGGCCAGCGTCGCGATGCATTGCGGCGCGAAAACGTACCAGGCGAGCAGCGAAAATGCGGTGGCGAGCGGCCAGGTTTGCGCGATCATCGGCGTTAATTGGTCTGCGACTTGATCGCCGGCAGCGGACAGCGCGTACACCGTGCCGAGCGCGCCGACGGCGACTTCGCGCGCGGCTAAGCCGGGAATCAACGCGATGGAAATTTGCCAATTAAAACCGATCGGCGCGAAGATGACTTCGAGCGCGCGACCGATGATGCCGGCGAAGCTGTATTGAATTGCTGGGCCGGTCGCGCCCTCCGGCGGCGCGGGAAAACTCGAGAGGAACCACAGCAAAATCATCAACGTTAAGATGATGGTGCCGACGCGATTTAAGAAAATCCACACGCGCTCCCACAGGCCGATCGCGAGGTTGCGCAGATTTGGCCAATGGTAAGACGGCAGTTCCAGCATCAACGGATGGTGCACTGCTTTGCCTTGCCAAAGCTTGAATACCCACGCGACGGCCATCGCGCTGAAAATGCCGGCGAAGTACAAACCAAACAACACCACACCTTGCAGATTGAAAATCCCCGCGACGGTTTTCGCCGGGATGAACGCGCCGATGATTAGCGCATAGACCGGCAAGCGGGCGGAGCAGGTCATCAGCGGTGCGATCATGATCGTGACTAAACGATCGCGCCAGTTGGTGATGGTGCGCGTGGCCATGATGCCGGGAATGGCGCAGGCGAAGCTCGATAGCAGCGGAATGAACGAGCGGCCGGACAAACCAACTGTGCCCATCACGCGATCGAGCAAGAATGCGGCGCGCGGCAAATAGCCGGAATCTTCCAGGGCGAGGATGAACAAAAACAAAATCAGAATCTGCGGCAGGAAAACCAACACGCTGCCGACACCGGCGATGACGCCGTCCACCAGCAAGCTTTGCAGCATGCCCGAGGGAACGATGTTTTTTACCAATTCGCCGAAGGATTCCACGCCGGCCTTGATCGCATCCATCGGCACTGACGCCCAACTGAACACCGCTTGAAACATCAGGAACAGCGTCGCTGCCAATATCAACATGCCCCACACCGGATGCAGCACGACGCGATCGATAGTGTCGTCCCAGCGCGTATCGAGCAGCGGCTCGCTGACGGCGGCGGCGAATACGCGGCGCACTTCTTGTTGCGTCGCGAGCACATCGTCGATACTGGGCGCGTGCCACGCTGCGGCAGACCATTGCGCCGGCGTGACGTGGGAATCGATATAGTCGATCAATTTATTGGCGCCGCCGTGCTTTACGCCAACGGTTTCAACGATCGGCATGCCGAGTTCTTGTTCCAGCTTCACCCTGTCGATCTGAATGCCGCGTTTACGCGCGATATCGCTCATGTTCAGCGCGAGCACCATCGGAATCGCGAGGCGCTTTGCCTCAATCGCCAGGCGCAAATTGAGCTTCAGATTAGTCGCGTCGGTGACGCAGACCACTAAGTCCGGCCGTGCTTCGCCTTGCGCCGCGCCCAAAATCACGTCGCGCGTGATGGTCTCATCGGCGCTGATGGCGTTGAGACTATAGGCACCCGGCAAATCCAGCAGCCGCACTTTTTTGCCCGATGCGGTCGAAAATAAACCTTCTTTGCGCTCGACCGTGACGCCGGCGTAGTTCGCGACTTTTTGCCGCGCGCCGGTGAGCAAATTAAATAGCGCGGTCTTGCCGCAATTGGGATTGCCGAGTAAAGCGACGTGGAGCGTGGCGTTGGCAGCAGTCATTATCTATTCGTCTGCGATGACGTAGATGTAGTCCGCTTCGAAACGGCGCAGCGCAAACGTCGTGCCGCCGATGCGGATGGCGATAGGCTCTCGACCCGGCTGACCGTGAGCAATCACTTTCAATTTTTCACCAGGGATGAAGCCGATCTCGACGAGACGCTGGATCAACGCTCGATCGGATTCGTGGTGCGAAGAACTAATCGATGCGATCGTTGCGACCACACCGATGGGAAGATCCGCCAGACTGATTTGTTGATCTTTTTTCATGGCCGTAGCTAC
>JANOGO010000003.1:0-9031 GCA_031406045.1 Pseudomonadota bacterium | reverse complement strand
GAGGACTCGGATAGCGATGCCGGATTGGTGATGCGCGCGCTGCGGCGCGGCGGTTTTGACGCGACCTTTCAGCGCGTCGAAACGGCGCAGGATATGGTCGCGGCGCTTGAATCACCGGACTGGAACGTCGTCATTTCCGATTACAACCTCCCCGAATTCGACGCGCCCAGCGCATTGAATGTTTTGCAAGCAGCAAAAAGCGATCTTCCTTTCATCGTCGTCTCCGGCAATATCGGCGAAGATTTCGCCGTGAAATTAATGAAGCGCGGCGCCAGCGACTATATTTTGAAAGATAGCTTGGCGCGTTTGCCGGCCGTGGTTCAGCGCGAACTCGCGGAGCTGGAAACGCGGCGGCAACTGAAGCGAAGCGAATCACATTTGCGCTTGGCGGCGAAAGTGTTTGAGAGCAGTCGCGAAGCGATCGTCATCACCAATGCGCAGCGTTGCATCGTCTCCGCAAACCGCGCGTTTGTTGAAATTACCGGGTTTCAATTAGACGACGTGCGCGATCAATCGATCGCGCTGCTAAACGCGGCCGATGAAGATGATGAATTCCTGAAAAATATGTGGCTGGACGTCGCCGTGCACGGCTTTTGGCAAGGTGAAGTGACTATTAAACGAAAACTCGGCGCCGATTTTCCCACCCGATTATCGATCACGTCGGTTAAAGACGAGCTGGGCCAAGATCAAAACTATGTGTTGGTCGCGACCGATATTACCGAGCATAAGCAAGCTGTCGAACGCATCAATTATCTCGCGCACTATGATGTGCTGACGGATCTGCCGAACCGCGTCTCGATGCAAGGCCGCGTCGCGCATATTCTTGCGCAAGCAAAAAGCGCCGGCACTAAGGTCGCGATTTTGTTCGTCGATTTGGATCGCTTCAAAGCGATTAACGATTCGCTCGGCCATCATGCCGGCGATATGGTATTAAAAGGCGTCGCGTCGCGCCTCAAGTCGTGCATGCGCGCCGCTGATGTGGTGTCGCGTTTGGGCGGCGATGAATTCGTCGTCGTGCTGCCGCAAACCAATGAACATGGCGCGAAAGAAGTCGCCAATAAAATCCGCGAAGAATTAAGCGTGCCGTATGTGTTCGACAATCAAAATCTAACCGTCACACCGACTATCGGCATCAGCGTTTACCCGGAAGACGGCGAAGATGCCGATACGTTAATCCGCAACGCCGATTCCGCGCTCTACCACGCGAAAGACAGCGGGCGCAATAATTACTTGTTCTTTACGCAGCGCATGAACCTCGCGGCAATCGAACGCATGGTGCTGGAAAACGGCATGCGCGCCGCGCTCGAGCGCGAAGAATTTGTGCTTTACTATCAGCCGCAAATCGAATTGGACACCGGCACCTTGGTCGGCTTCGAAGCGCTGATTCGCTGGCAACATCCTGAGCGCGGTTTGCTACAGCCGGCGCGTTTTATTCCACTCGCCGAAGAAAGCGATTTGATCGTTGCAATGGGCAATTGGGTAACGCGCGAAGCGTGCCGGCAAAACGCTGCGTGGCAACAAGCCGGGCTACAGGCGGTGCCGGTCTCGGTGAATCTGTCGGCACGGCAATTGGTCAACCGTTCGCTGACTAAAACCGTCCAAACAATTTTATCCGAAACCGGCCTCGCGGCGCGCTACTTGGAATTAGAACTGACCGAAACCATGTTGATGGATAACGCCGGCACACCGGTTAACGTCATCGCCGAACTCGCCGACCACGGCGTGTCGTTCGCAATCGACGATTTCGGCACCGGCTATTCCAATCTCGGCTATCTGCGCCGCTTTCCGATCCATCGGCTGAAAATCGATCAATCTTTCGTGCGCGGCATCACCTTGAATCAGGGCGATCCGGCCATCGTTCGAGCGGTGCTTGGATTAGCGCGTAATTTGAATTTGAAAGTATTGGCCGAGGGCATTGAGAACGTTGAGCAACTAGAATTTTTGCGCACTGAGGGCTGCGATGAAATTCAAGGGTATTTGATTGGCCGACCGCTGCCGGCCGAAGAATTTGCCAAGGTGCTTGCATCGACCGCGCCGCTGTTTGACCTCAGCGCTGCGCGGCCCGGCGCGCAACGCGGCGACTCACTTGCACAGCGCAATACGATGCGCGCGAAAGTTTCGTAAGGCCACAAGCCGCTTCCTGCTTGCCTCACAGCAAGGCATGCGCTGGGAGCCAATATCCACGAGGCTCTTCAGGCATTGTATCGAAAAAACTTTTCGCTCTATGCCGTGTTCCCCACTACACCGTGCCCCCGACGTTTTCCCACTTGATAAAAGCCAACCAGCGCCGCGCCGAAAAGCCAGAACGCCGCAGGTAGCGGAACCGGCGACAGCGCGCCGTTTTTTAGCGCATAGTTGAGTTGATATTGCCCGCCGAAACGCCCCGATGCCGCGCCGGTAACCAAGGCGAAATAAGAACCCGAGGCCAATTCATACGCAAACCCCGATACGTCAGCGTCCGTTAAGATCGCCTCGCCGGTACTGCGGAACAGCCCTGCGGTAAGGCTCGAGAAACGATAATCTTGCGAATTACCGGGATTGAAATCGGGGTTTAAATTAAAGAAAATCGATCCGTTGCTAGATGCGGACGGACTAAAAATATTGAAGTTGTAGCGATCAATAAAGGTGCCCGGCGAATGCAACACGGCGGGTAGGCTGACTTCGGCCGATGTGGGTAATAGCTCGTAGGTCGACGCTGTGGCGCTACAGCAAAACCATAAGACACCGGCACAAACAATTCCCTTTGCTGCGTTCATCTTCGTTCGACCTCTCTCAAAACAATTTTCGCAGCGAGAAAATAAATATTATAGATTGAGGATACGCCGAGTGCTAAAGCAGCGTCAAGCAGCGCGCGGGCGCATTCGCCAAAGCGGTTGACGGATACCCGCCGACACGTGAGAATGCGGACAAGAAAAACGTATCGAGGAACTCCCGTTGGCACTTCACATTCGCCACCCGAAAGATTTTTATGCCGGGCTGATTTTTGTTGCGGCCGGTCTATTCGCGGTCGTGATCGGTCGCGAATACTCGCTCGGCAGCGCAACGCGCATGGGGCCGGGCTACTTCCCCGCGCTACTCGGCTGGCTGCTAACGATTCTCGGCGCAATCATCGCGCTGCGATCATTAGCCATTGATGGGCCGGCTATCGGCCGGATCGGTTTTCGGCCGCTGATACTTATTCTCGCGTCGATGCTGGCTTTCGCCGCATTACTCGAAGCGGCGGGCTTGGTCATCGCCACCGTCGCGCTGATTACCATCGGCTGTCTAGCCACTGCGGAGTCACGCGTGCGCGAATCCGTGCCGCTTACCGTCGCGCTAGTCGCCGTCGCGCTCGGCCTGTTCGTTTACGGTTTGGGCCTGCCGCTCAAAGTTTGGCCTTGGTCCTAACATGGATTTACTCGCCAATCTCAGCATCGGTTTCGACGTCGCGTTTACGCTGAAAAATCTCACCTATTGTTTTCTCGGCGTCACGCTCGGCACATTAATCGGCGTGCTACCCGGCATCGGGCCGGTCGCGACCATCGCGATGCTGTTGCCGATCACGTTTAACTTGCCGCCGGAATCGGCATTGATCATGCTGGCCGGCATTTATTACGGCGCGCAGTATGGCGGCTCGACGTCGGCGATTTTGGTCAACATGCCCGGCGAAGCGTCCTCAGTCGTGACCGCAATGGAAGGTTATCAAATGGCGCGCCAAGGCCGCGCTGGCGCGGCACTATCGATCGCCGCAATCGGCTCGTTCTTCGCCGGTTGCGTCGGCACGTTACTGATCGCCGCGTTCGCGCCACCGCTGGCTGCCCTAGCATTTAAATTCGGCCCGCCGGAACGCTGCTCGCTGTACGTATTAGGCTTGGTCGCTGCCGTCGTGCTGGCGCATGGCTCGCTGATCAAAGCACTGGCGATGATTTTGTTAGGCCTATTGCTCGGCATCATCGGCACCGACGTCACTTCGGGAACGCAACGTTACACCTTCGGCATTTCGAATCTATCCGACGGTATCGGTTTTGCCGTCGTGGCGATGGGCATGTTCGGCATCGCAGAAATTATTCGAAGCTTAGCAAATGTTGCGAAGCGCGAAGTTTTTACGTCGAACATTTCACGCTTGTGGCCGAGCAAAGACGATTTACGCGCGTCGTGGAAACCAATATTACGCGGCACAGGACTTGGTTCGTTGCTGGGTATTTTGCCCGGCGGCGGCGCCATCCTCGGATCATTTGCATCCTACACATTAGAAAAACGTTTGGCGGGATCCGCATCCAACTTCGGCAAGGGTGCGATTCAAGGCGTTGCCGGCCCCGAGTCGGCGAACAACGCGGCCGCGCAAACGTCGTTCATTCCGATGCTAACCCTTGGCATTCCTTCCAATCCGGTCATGGCGTTAATGGTCGGCGCAATGATCATTCAAGGCATCCAGCCCGGACCGCAAGTGATGACGCAGCGGCCGGAATTATTTTGGGGCATGATCGTCAGCATGTGGGTCGGCAATATCTTGCTGGTGTTGCTGAACTTGCCGCTTATCGGCATTTGGGTGCGATTGCTCAAGGTGCCATATCGATTGCTCTATCCGGCCATTCTGCTGTTTTGCTGCATTGGCGTTTACAGCCTTAACAATAACGTGATGGACGTAGTGTTGGCCGCAGTGTTCGGGTTGATCGGTTATGTATTTTTGAAACTCGATTGCGAGCCTGCGCCGTTGTTGCTGGCATTCGTGCTGGGGCCGATGATGGAAGAAGAATTGCGCCGCTCGGTCAACACCGCGCGCGGCGATTGGAGCGTATTCGTTACGCGCCCATTGAGTTTGTCGTTACTGTTAGTCGCAGCCGCATTGTTATTGATGGTTGTTTTACCGAACATTCGCAAGAAACGCGAAGAGGCGTTTCAGGAATAAATTTGCTCTTTGCAATAGAACCGTAACCCATCCCCACCCTGGCCCTCCCCTTGAAGGGGAGGGAAAATCTCAGTGCTCGCGACGGCAATACCCGCGCGCCTCTCAGGCCATGCATCGCCACAAGGCAGTATCCATGCGGCTTACAGCCGACCTCCATAATTTTCTTAGCTTGTCATTGCGAGCGCCTTTAGCCCCGGACTTGATCCGGGGGAAGCAATCTCGCCTTGTAACACCGTCAAGCTACCAACCTTGATCACCGCGCAGCGCATACAACGTGCGCTAATTAAACTCACGTTGATACAAAATAAAAACGACCAGCGCGGTCGCGGGGAAAATAAGCCAAGGGTGTAGAAACCACGCCAACACCGCCATCGAAAAATAAAAAGCGCGCAAGCCTTCGTTCAAGTTCTCCGCGGCGAAACTGCAGACATTGGTGACCATATCGATGTACGTTGCGTACTGCTCGGGCCGCACCGTCGGTGGCGGCGCCGCGCCAACCAAGATGGTGCAAAAATTAAACTGCCGCTGCGACCAAGTGAATTTAAAGAATGCATAAACAAACACCAGGATCAGCAAAATGATCTTGATGCGCCAAACCAATTCGGTTTCTTTGCGCGCAAACGGCAACTCAGACACCACATCCATCACGGTTTCGGTCGTACCAAGCAATGCGACCAATCCGCCCAACACCAAGATCGACGTCGACGCGAAAAAAGTCGCGTTGGTAAAAAGGTTGTTCAGCGCCGCGATATCGCCGATGCGATTTTCGCGCGTGAGCATATGGGAAAACCACTCGCGGCGAAAGCGGCGCATCGTAACGACTAAGCTATTGCGTTTGCCGACGCGACGTTCGGCGTAAATCGTGTAACCGGCCCAACCCACAAAAAACCACAGCAATGCGATGATATCGACGATAGGAATGTTAAACAAAGTTGCTCCCTGATGACTAACCTATTCTACAATAGACAGCATAAAACATTGGAGGATCATAGTGCTATCGTCGCTACGCGTGCTCGATCTGACTTGGGTGCTGGGGGGGCCGTTTGCAAGCCAAGTGCTCGCCGAACTGGGCGCAGAAATCATCAAAATCGAGTCACCAACCGGCGATCAGTCGCGCGAGTATCCGCCGTACTATTTTGAAGGCGACTCGGCTTTTTTTCTGTCGATCAATCGCGGCAAGAAAAGCGTCGTGATCAATTTGAAATCCACGCAAGGCCGCGAGGTGTTTTACGATCTGGTGCGCAAGAGCGATGTCGTGATGTATGGCTTTGCGCCGGATGTGCCGGCACGCCTCGGTATCGATTTTGCGGCGCTGGAGAAAATTAACCCGCGTATCGTCGTCGGCCAATTGATTGGCTTGCACGACGAGCCGCCCTACGCAACGCGACCGTCGTTCGATACTATCGCCCAAGCGCTCAGCGGCATTATGAGCATTACCGGCGAGCCAAACGGCAAACCGAATCGCGTCGGCTATCAAGTCGCCGATCTCGCCGCCGGGCTTTATCTGGCCAACGGCATTCTCGCCGGCGTGATTCATGCGTTAAAAACCGGCAACGGAAAAAAGATTCAAGTTTCATTGCTAGATTGCCAACTCGCGATGTTGACGTGGCAAGCGCAAAATTATTTCGTATCGGGTGATATTCCGCAGGCGACTGGCACACGCCATGCGACGCTCGCGCCGAGCGAGGCGTTTCGCTGCGCCGACGAAAAATATATCGCGATTTCCGCGTCGACCGAGCAATTCTGGCAACCGCTTTGCCAAGCCATAGACGCACCGGAACTCGCGGCCGATCCGCGTTTCACTACCGGCGAGTTGCGCATCAAAAATGTCGAGGCGTTGGCAGAACAACTTTCGACAGTTTTTTCGCGCTTCAACGCAAGCGATGCGATCACGCGATTGGACCAAGCGCGAGTGCCGGTCGGCGCGGTCAACAACGTTGCTGATGCCTTATCCCAGCCTCTGGCACTGATTCGGCAAATGGTGCAAAGCATGCCGCACCCGATCAGCGGCGCAATGCTAAATTTTCTCGGCAATCCGTTTAAATACGACGGCGCTGCGCCATTGGACTATCCGCCGAAACTGGGCGCGCACACGGCGGAAGTCTTGGCGCAACTTTGCGGCTACGATGCCGGCACATTGCAAACGCTTCACACCCAAGGCGCCATCGCGCTCGGTTAAATCTCAATGTCCGATCCGATACTCGTCAAAGAAATTTCTTCTGCCGGCGTCGCGCGGCTCACGCTAAATCGGCCGACGTCAATGAACGCCATTAACGCTGCGATGCGCGATGCATTGATCAACGCCATCGGCACGCTCGCCAAAGACGACCGCGTGCGCTGCGCTGTAATCACCGGCGCGGGTGATCGCGCCTTTAGTTCCGGCCAAGATTTAGAAGAAGCCGCTGCGTTTTCGCAAGCGGACGTCGCTATCTGGCTCACCCACCAACGGGCGATGTTCCAAGCGTTTCGCGAATTCGAAAAGCCCTTCGTCGCAGCCTTCAACGGCCTCGCCGCCGGCGCCGGGTTCCAGATCGGCCTGTTGTGCGACGCGCGCGTTGGCTATGCGGACATGCGCATCGGCCAGCCGGAAGTTCGCGCCGGCTTGGCCAGCATCATCGGTTCTTATTTCATGCGCCAATATTTACCGCATGGCCGCAACGTCGAACTTTCCCTCTCAGGTAAATTAATCAGCGGACAAGAAGCTTACGACTGGGCGTTGCTCTCGCGCCTTGCGCCACAAGCAGACGTTGTCAACATCGCAAGCAAAATCGCAGAAAGCATCGCCGCACAACCGCCGCTTGCCATCGCTCTGACGAAGCGCCGTTTCTGCGAAACCACTCAAAAGGAATTCGATGATGCGATTGCCGCGGCCATTAGCGCGAATACCTTGGCTTATGGCACTGGGTTGCCGCAAAAGAAAATGGGTGAATTTTTGGCACAGCGAACAGCGGCAGCAAATGAGAAGAAATGACGATATCCCAACCTTTTGTCATTCCCGCAAAGGCGGGAATCCATTTAGCGCATCAATTCGCAACGGTACTATGGATTCCCGCCTACGCGGGAATGACACAGAGGATGTTTCTAATGCATAACCAGTTTCAACGTAACGGAAACTTAATGAGAGTTCTCGTTTGGGGCTTTGCGCTCTCATTTTTAAGCTTGACCGTGCCGACGTGGGCGCAAACCTACCCAACCAAATCCATCAAAATAATCGTCCCCTATTCCCCCGGCGGTGGCTCCGATATTTCGGCGCGGCTCATTGCCAACAAACTCAGCACAATTTTTGCTAAAACAGTCATCGTGGAAAATCGCCCCGGCGCCGGCGGCAATATCGCTCATGATTTGATCGCCAAAGCTGCGCCGGACGGTTACACCATCATGATCGCCGGCAT
Organism: Pseudomonadota bacterium; assembly: GCA_031406045.1. Classification (GTDB taxonomy): domain Bacteria; phylum Pseudomonadota; class Gammaproteobacteria; order Burkholderiales; family JALYOK01; genus JALYOK01. The sequence continues at coordinate 751 of JANOGO010000003.1, read as the reverse complement.
GAGCTTAGTGACCAACGCTTACTTGCAAGAGAAACTTCCGTACGATCCGCTGAAAGATTTTGCGCCGATCACGCTGGCGGTGCGCGTGCCCAACCTACTCGCGGTGAACAATGATGTACCGGCGAAATCAGTAAAAGAACTGATCGCGCTCGCCAAAGCCAAGCCCGGCACGCTTGCTTACGCCTCGGCCGGCAATGGCACCTCGCTTCATCTCGCGGCAGAATTAATGCAGAGCATGGCGCAGATCGAACTGATTCATATTCCGTATAAGGGCAGCGGACCGGGCGAAGTCGATCTGATGTCGGGGCAGGTACAAATTATTTTCGATCCGATCGCGTCGGCATTGCCGCACGTCAAAGCGGGCAAGATGCGTGCACTGGCCATCACCACCGCCAAGCGCAGCAAACTGTTACCCGATTTACCGACGATGGCCGAGGCGGGATTGGCCGGCTACGAATCGGCGGCGTGGTTCGGATTTTTCGCGCCGGCGAAAACACCACCCGCAATCATCGATCGGCTCAATAAAGAAATCGTTGCGATACTCAAACAAAAAGACATCAACGACAAGCTTACGGAACTCGGCGTTGAAACGATCGGCACGTCGGCGAACGAACTCGCTGCGCTAATGCGCAGCGATATGGTGAAGTGGGAGAAAGTGTTTAAAAACGCGGCGTCAAATCGGAAGGCATACTAGCTCTCAATTTGTCATTGCGAGCTGCCTGTATCGGCGCGGCCGATACTGCTCACGGAC
>JANOGO010000405.1:0-3548 GCA_031406045.1 Pseudomonadota bacterium | reverse complement strand
GACGCGCCAAGTTTGATGAGTTGCCACAACTCCTCAACATTCTACGCGGCGATATGAGCATCGTCGGTCCGCGGCCGGAAGTTCCGCATTTTGTCGATCGAGCCGTTGGGCATGACTTCCACATACAGCCCGCCACCGTCGGCGAGACGATAAGGCTTGTCCTTGGGTTTAGCGGTACGTACCGCCGTGTCAGTGAGCGCCATTTACGCCAACCAAAAATATGCCCCCGCTTTTCAAATCTGATGCCCCCACTTGTGCCCCCATGTGCCTTCGGATGTCAGTAAACCACTTTGGACAGCATAGAATGCAAAAAGCCCCGTGGATAGGGGCTTTCAGCGGACTTTCTGGATTTCTTTGGAGGTTCTAGAATCGATAATTGGCGGAAAGGGTGGGATTCGAACCCACGGTACAGCAAGCTGTACACCAGATTTCGAGTCTGGCTCATTCGACCACTCTGACACCTTTCCGGGAGAGCGCGAATTATACATGGCGGCGTGCGTTTCGGCGGAAAAATATTCACATTGACATGATTTATCCTATAACATCATAAATACTACGTAAGCTTTTAGTCTATTTGGATAAATTGGAGTAATCATGGGCGTATTATCAATGCTTTTCCTCGCGTTTTTGATCCTCGCAGCGGTTTATGCGATCGTCGCGTACAACAATTTCGTCAACCTCAAACACAACGTTTCCAAAGCGTGGGCAAATATCGATGTGCTGCTGAAGCAGCGTCACGATGAAATCCCGAAACTGGTCGAGATGTGCAAGCAATATATGAAGTTTGAGCAATCGACATTGGAGAAAGTCATGCAAGCGCGCGCGCAAGTTTCCAGCGCCCGCGAAGTGCGTGATGTAGGCGCCCTCGGCCGCGCCGAAGGTGCGTTGCGCGCGGGGCTCGGCAGTTTGTTCGCGGTGGCCGAAGCGTATCCGGAACTCAAAAGCAACGAGCAATTTTTGCATTTGCAAGCGCGTATTTCGAATCTGGAAAATGCCATTGCCGATCGGCGTGAGTTTTACAACGAAAGTGTCAACATCAACAACGTTCGCATCGAACAGTTCCCGGACAATATCGTTGCGGGCATGTTCAGCTTCAAGACGGCGCGATTGCTCGAATTCGCCAGCGCCGAAAAGGCCGATGTGGACGTTCGCGCGTTATTCACCGCGTAATTCTTAGCGGGTCATTTCATGAGTAGTGGCGGCATCGTCGTTGCGCCCATCGTTGCGGCGTTGAGTCTGGGCGCCTGGCTGTTTAGTTATCGCCGCTATCGTGCGGTGGCGGATATTCCAACTTCGAATATCGCCTCGGCCGTGCAAGGCTATGTCGAGCTGCAAGGCCGGGCCGAGGCACATCCGAGCGCGCCGTTATTCAGCCGCCTGCGTGGACTGCCTTGCGTATGGTATCGCTATGTAGTGCAAGAGCAAGATGGCGAGGATTGGAAAACCATCCAACAAGAAACTAGCGACAGCACATTCCTGCTGCGCGATGCGACGGGCGAATGCATCATCGATCCCGATCACGCGGAAATTCTGACTACGCACCGCGAGGTCAAACGAGTTGGTGAGCAGCGCTTCACCGAATATTTACTTCTCGCTAAAGATCCACTTTATGCGCTGGGAGAATTCAAAACCTTGAACCCGGTCGATACGCGCTTGGATGTGCGCGAAGATCTCGGTAATTTGTTGGCGGATTGGAAGCGCGAAAAAGCAACGCTGCTAAAAAATTTCGATCTCAATAAAGATGGTGAGATAGACGAACGCGAGTGGCAATTGGCGCGCGCGCAGGCAAAACGCGACGTTGAAAAACAACATCGCGAGATGCGCGCACAACCGGGGTTTCACGTGCTTGCCGCGTCGGGTAACGGCCGGCATTTTCTCATTACCAATCGCGATCCGGAAATTGTTTCGCAATCATTGCTGCGCTGGTCATGGGTTTTTCTTGCCGCGTTTGTCGTCGCGCTCGGTTACTTCGGATATTTGTTGAACCATTTTCCTCACAGCCGTTAACACCGTCGTTATTCCGACGCCGCATTCTGCTTTGCTTCCAGCGCCTCCCAGCGCGCGAGTAATTTCAACAATTCTGCATCAGTAGTTTCGACACGCGCCTGCAGAATTTTTACCTGCGCCGGCTGGCTACGATACAAATCCGGATCGGCCAAGCGCACATTGATATCCACTTGCTCTTTTTCCAACTCGCTGATTTTTTCCGGCAAATCGCGTAACTCGTTTGCCTCTTTAAACGAAATTTTTACTCGGCTGCGAGGCTTATTGGGTGCGGCTCTCAGAGCGTCATGCCCTGTAATCCGCTCTGGTGCTGCCGTTTCAGCACGTGCCTTTTGCACGCGTTCCCAATCGTCGTAATCGCCCGCATACTCAACCACCCTGCCCTCGCCCTCAAACGCATAAATTTGCGTGACGACATTATTCAAAAATTCACGATCATGGCTGACCAAGAACACCGTGCCACTATAGTCTTGCAGCAAGGATTCCAATAATTCCAGCGTATCCAAATCCAGATCGTTGGTCGGTTCGTCGAGAATTAATGCATTCGCCGGCTGCGTGAATAACCGCGCTAACAGCAAGCGATTGCGTTCACCGCCGGACAGCGATTTCACTTTCGCCCGCGCGCGTTGCGGCGGGAAAAGAAAATCTTCCAGATAACTCATCACATGCTTGCGTTGCCCGCCGATTTCAATGAAATCCGTGCCGGGGCTGATGGTGTCAAGCAACGTGGCTTCGTCATCCAATTGCTCGCGCAACTGATCGAAATATGCAATGTTTAACTTCGTGCCGAGCCGCACGGTGCCTTGATCTGCAGCGATCTCGCCGGTTAGCAGTTTCAGCAAGGTCGTTTTGCCGATGCCATTCGGACCAATCAACCCGATCCGATCACCGCGCAAAATGCGTGCGGAAAAATCTTGAATCACGACGCGATCGCCGTAAAGTTTTCCGACGTGTTTTAACTCCGCAACTAATTCGCCGGAACGCTCGCCCGTGGCCAACGAAAAATTTACCTGGCCCAAGCGCTCGCGCCGCGCTATACGCTCCACGCGCAAACGTTCCAACCGCCGCACCCGGCCTTCGTTACGCGTGCGCCGCGCCTCGATGCCGCGACGAATCCACACTTCTTCTTCGGCGAGCACCTTATCGAATTTTTCCTGCACGACCCTCTCGATCGCGAGCATGTCCTCTTTGCGTTTGCGATAAGCGCTGTAGTTGCCGGGAAAATCGCGCAGAATGCCACGATCCAATTCGACAATGCGCGTGGCAACGCGATCCAAAAATCGCCGGTCATGGGTAACAAAAAGCAAATTCAATTTAGACTCGCGCAGGAACTTTTCCAACCAGTCGATCGCGGCGATATCTAAATGATTGGTCGGCTCGTCCAGCACCAAAAAATCCGGCTCGCTCACCAGGGCCCGCGCTAGCGCCACGCGCTTACGCCAACCGCCGGAAAGACTGCCGATTTTTGCGTCGGCATCGAGCTCGAGTTGCTGTAGTGTCGACTCGATACGACTTTGCATGCGCCAGCCATCGTTTGCTTCGAG
>JANOGO010000402.1:0-3612 GCA_031406045.1 Pseudomonadota bacterium | reverse complement strand
GCGGAGTTCGCGACCAGCACGGCCTACATGTATTCGACCTACGAAGAAGAATGCGAGGCGAACCCGACCAACAACAAAAAAATTATGGTGCTGGGGGGCGGACCGAATCGCATTGGCCAGGGCATCGAGTTCGATTATTGCTGTGTCCATGCGGCGCTGACGCTGCGCGAAGATGGTTACGAAACCATCATGGTTAATTGCAATCCGGAAACCGTGTCGACCGATTACGACACCTCCGATCGGTTGTATTTCGAGCCGCTGACGTTGGAAGACGTGCTCGAAGTCATCGACAAAGAAAAGCCAGACGGTGTGATCGTGCAGTTCGGTGGCCAAACCCCGTTGAAACTCGCGCCGGGCTTGGAGGCCGCAGGCGTGCCCATTATTGGCACCAGCCCTGATTCCATTGACCGCGCCGAAGATCGTGCGCGTTTCCAGCAACTGTTGCATGAACTCGGCCTGCGTCAGCCGCCGAATCGCACCGCGCGTCAGCCCGAAGAAGCCATCGCCTTCGCGCGCGAACTGGGTTATCCGCTCGTGGTGCGTCCGTCGAACGTGCTCGGTGGCCGCGCGATGGAAATCATTCACGCCGAATCCGACCTCGAGCGCTACATGCGCAACGCAATGGAAACGTCAAAAATGTTTCCTGAGCGTATGCCGATTTTGCTCGATCGCTTTTTGAATGACGCGACCGAAGTCGATGTTGACGCGGTTTCCGACGGCGTCGATGTCATCATCGGCGGCATCATGGAGCACATCGAAGAAGCCGGCGTGCATTCCGGCGATTCGGCGTGCTCGTTGCCGCCTTACAGTCTCTCGCTGGAGATTCAAGCGGAGATCAAACGCCAGACGATCGCGATGGCGAAAGCGCTCAATGTAATTGGTTTGATGAACGTGCAGTTCGCGATTCAAAACGGCACGGTTTACGTGCTCGAAGTAAATCCGCGCGCGTCGCGCACGGTGCCGTTTGTGTCGAAAGCGACCGGCGTGCCGTTCGCCAAAATCGCTGCGCGTTGCATGGTCGGCAAAACGTTGAAAGAGCAGGGCGTCACGTCCGAAGTCGTACCGCCGTATTACTCGGTGAAAGAAGCGGTGTTCCCGTTCATTAAATTCCCCGGCGTCGATACCATTCTCGGCCCGGAAATGAAGTCCACCGGCGAAGTGATGGGCGTCGGGAAAACCTTTGCCGAAGCATTTGTGAAATCGCAACTCGCGGCCGGCGTGAAGTTGCCGAAGAAAGGCAAAGCCTTTATCAGCGTTAAAAACGAAGATCGCCCGCGCATTGTCGACATCGCCAATACCCTTACCCAGCTTGGCTTCCAGCTCGTTGCCACGCGCGGCACGGCAGGTTATTTGACTGAGCAGGGCATCGTCGTGACGCCGGTGAACAAGGTTGCTCAAGGCCGTCCGCACATCGTCGACATGATTAAAAATAACGAGATCAGCTTGATCGTGAATACAGTGGAAGATAATCGCCGCGCGATTCAAGATTCGTGGTCCATCCGCAACGCAGCTTTACAAGGCAAAGTAACTTACTACACCACGCTGTCCGGCGCGCGCGCGGCGTGTTTGGGCATGCAACAGATGAGTGAAATTGATGTCTATAGTTTGCAAGCGTTGCACGCAAGTATTTAGTTAATCCAAGATAAAAAGGCAACACCATGCAGAAAGTTCCATTGACCGTGATCGGCGCAGAGCTCATGCGTAATGAATTAATTCAGCTCAAAACCGTTGATCGTCCGGGTATCGTCCAGGCTATCGCCGAGGCGCGCGCTCACGGCGACTTGTCGGAGAACGCGGAATACGCCGCGGCGAAGGAGCGGCAAAGTTTTATCGAAGGCCGCATCCAGGAACTGGAAGGCAAGCTGTCGAATGCACAGATCATTGATCCGGCGTTGCTCGATCCGGATGGCCGCTGCGTGTTTGCGTCCATTGTGGATTTGCAAGACCTCGCGGGCAAGGTCAGCGTGACTTATCAAATCGTCGGCGAGGACGAGGCGGACATCAAGCACGGAAAAATTTCCATCAGCTCGCCGACTGCGCGCGCGCTGATTGGAAAATATGCCGGCGATGTGGTGGAAGTCATGGCGCCGGGTGGGGTGCGCGAATATGAGATTTTGGATGTGCGGTATAGCTGAGTAGGACTCTCCTCTTGTAGCCCAAGGCCACCCCGTCATTCCCGCGAAGGCGGGAATCCATTTGGCGTTTGATTTGCTGCGGCCCTATGGATTCCCGCCTTCGCGGGAATGACAGGTGGGGGTTTTATTGGTTGGGTGAAAAAAGATAAGCATCGAGCCACAAGGCAATATTAGCGCGGCGATGCGAGGCAAGTGGCCTGCAAACCAATATCTATGCGCCTCTCCAGCCATCTTTATTTCGGCAATTCGATCTTCGGTTTTTCCGCCGCGCGATAAACGATTAGGGTTTTACCGATTTTCTGCACTGCCGCGGCCGCAAGATCATCGCAAATTTCCGTCAGCATTTGCTCACGCGCTTCGCGATCGTCACCCGAGATTTTGATTTTAATCAATTCGTGGTGGCGCAGACCAAGATCGATTTCTTTTTTGACGGCGGCGCTTAGCCCCGCGTTACCGATCATAATAATGGGTTGTAAATGATGGGCTTGAGCTCGCAAAAAGCGGCGCTGGGTCTGAGTTAACGTAAACATGACGCGATTGTAACGGATGCCGCTTAAACCCTCTAGCAAAGCGTGGATGCAGCGCCACATCAACGACACCTACGTGCAGCTTGCCAAACGCGAGGGCTATCGTTCGCGCTCGGCGTACAAATTGCTCGAAATCAACGAGCGCGACAAGTTGCTGTTGCCCGGAACCTTCGTTATCGACCTCGGCGCGGCGCCGGGTGGTTGGTCGCAAGTGGCGGGTGCCCGCGTTGGCGCGCGGGGGAAAGTGTTCGCGATCGATTTGTTGCCCATGGAAGGGCTTGCCCACGTCAGTTTTTTCCAGGGCGATTTCACCGATTTAAAAATCCAGGGAGAACTGCGCAAAGAATTGCCGAGGGGCGGCGTCGATCTTGTGATTTGCGATTTGTCCCCCAACATGAGTGGTATTCCCAGCGCAGACCAGGCGCGAGTGTTTAACTTAGCCGAAGAAGCATTGGAATTTGCCAAGCAAGTACTGAAACCGAGTGGGGCGTTCCTGGTCAAAGTGTTTCAGGGCGCGGACTTCGAGGCATTTCGTCAGGCGCTATTTGTGACGTTTTTGAAGGTCGCGCCGCGCAAACCCAAGGCATCTCGAGAAGAGAGCCGCGAGTTATATTTGTTGGCGCGGGGTTTACGGCCGGTTACGCCGCCGGGAATGTAAAGATTTGTATCCGGTTGCGTTTTTGCCCTATGAACCGGAATACACTATTATGTTGGATCACACGCTATAAGGAACGACGTTGAACAACCTCGTTAAGAATGTCGGCATCTGGCTCATCATCGCGCTTGTGTTGATGACTTTATTCAATCAATTCAGCAGCCAGCAGTCGAATAACACAATTCCTTACTCGGAATTCATGGATCAGGCCAAGCAAGGCCAGGTTCGCTCGGCCAAAGTCGATGGCCGCACCATTCGCTGGCTCACCAACGACGATAAGCGCTTTCTGACCTAT
>JANOGO010000398.1:0-5274 GCA_031406045.1 Pseudomonadota bacterium | reverse complement strand
ACCAAGGGCATTTGCTGCGCTCCGCCGTGGAGCTGGCGAAAGATTGGCGCACGGATCGCATTTTGCGCCGGCTCGAAGCGATGCTCGTGGTCGCTGATCGAACGACGTCATTAATCATCACCGGTAATGGCGATGTGCTGGAGCCGGAGCTCGGGCTCCTCGCTATCGGTAGCGGCGGCGCGTATGCCCAAGCCGCCGCGTGGGCGTTGCTGGAAAACTCCGAACTGCCACCCGCCGATATCGTCAAAAAAGCCCTCGTCATTGCCGGCGATATTTGTATTTACACCAATCAGAATCACGTGATTGAGACGTTGGATTGACGCGTTTTTTTCGTCGGCGTAACCATTCCGCAAAAATCTTCAAGAGGCGAGTAGATCAATTTCTGGCTAGGCGCATCGGAGTTTTTGAGCGGAACGTACACGCAAGTACGTGAGCATCAAAAACGAGAAGCAACGACGGCAGAAGTTGATATACGAAGCCTATTGGAGATTTTTGTGAGCCAGATGACCCCCCAAGAAATAGTGCACGAACTCGATAAACATATCATCGGGCAAGATAAAGCCAAACGCGCGGTCGCCATTGCACTGCGTAACCGTTGGCGTCGCCAGCAAGTAGCGGATCCGTTGCGTCAAGAGATTACGCCGAAGAATATTCTGATGATCGGCCCGACTGGTGTCGGAAAAACTGAAATCGCACGACGGTTGGCGAAGCTGGCGAATGCGCCGTTCATTAAAGTGGAGGCGACGAAATTTACCGAGGTCGGTTACGTCGGTAAAGATGTCGATTCTATTATTCGCGATCTGGTCGAAACCTCGATCAAGCAAACCCGCGAGCAGGAAACTAAAAAGGTTCGCTTCCGCGCGCAAGATCAGGCGGAAGATCGAATTTTGGATATCTTATTGCCGCCGGCGCGGGATTTCGGTTTCAACGCCAACGAAACGCATGGCCAAAAAACCGACGGCGACAAGAACGATAACGAGACGCGGCAAAAATTCCGCAAGATGTTACGCGAAGGTAAGCTCGACGAGCGCGAAATCGATATCGAAGTCTCGGCGATGCCCGCCCAGATGCAAATCATGGGACCACCCGGAATGGAAGATTTGACGGAGCAAATCCAAGGCATGTTTCAAAACATGGGAACCGGTCGTAAAAAAGCACGCAAACTCAAAGTCGGCGAAGCGGTCAAACTCATCGCCGATGAAGAGGCGATGAAGCTGATCAACGACGAAGAAATGAAAACGCAAGCGATCCAAAATGTAGAGCAAAATGGCATTGTGTTTTTGGATGAAATCGACAAAATCGCCTCGCGTTCCGAAATGGGTGGCCCCGATGTGTCGCGCCAAGGCGTGCAGCGTGATTTGCTACCGTTGATTGAAGGCACGACGGTCTCAACCAAGTACGGCATGATCAAAACCGATCACATATTATTTATCGCCAGTGGCGCGTTTCATCTGGCCAAGCCGAGCGATTTGATTCCTGAATTGCAGGGTCGTTTACCGATTCGTGTCGAGCTGAACTCCTTGTCGGTCGCGGACTTTGAGCAAATCCTGACCAGCACCGACGCGTGTTTGACCAAGCAATATGAAGCGCTGCTCGAAACGGAAAACGTCACACTCAATTTCACCGCCGACGCAGTAAAACGCCTCGCAGAAATTGCATTCGAGGTGAATGAAAAAACCGAAAATATCGGCGCAAGACGGCTTTATACCGTGATGGAAAAATTGCTCGAAGAGATTTCCTTTAGCGCGGGCAAAGGTGGCGCCGAGAGTGTGATGATCGACGGGGAGTACGTCGACAGCCGATTGAAAGAATTGTCGCAGAGCGAGGATTTGGCGCGGTATGTGTTGTAACCCTAAGTTGTTTCGTCGTTAGATTTTTTCTCGCAACGCTTCACATTCCAAGATGTCATTCCCGCGAAAGCGGGAATCCATGTTGACGTTCTAATTCAAAGGCCAAATGGATTCCCGTTTTCACGGGAATGATACATCGGTTATTTCAAGGCATTGCCAGAAGTCGCATGGAGATTGGCTTCTGGCATGGCATGGCTGAATCGCCGCACCAGTAAAGGGTTTCCAGGCATCGTACTAAGGAAGCGCTGAATAAATTCGATTTCGTCATGGCCCCATATTTGGCTCACAAAAAATACCTCCTTACATATATCGAATATGCAGAGCCATATTTTTTGTTCGCGCCTTGTCTCATTTAGAACTCGAACTTATTCAGCGCTTCCTTAACGCAGCTTGCAAGATATCTAGATTTGGCATAAGCTTCTCAATCTAAATGTCTGACGCTGCGATTTATTTTACAAATATAACGAAACGCTACGGTACTGCCGTTGCGCTTGATCGTTTTTCTTTGCGGGTGACGCAAGGGGAGTGCATTGCGCTCGCCGGCGTCAACGGCGCCGGTAAAACCACGCTGGTTAAATGCCTGCTCGATTTGCTCGCGATCGATAGCGGTGCGATTGAAATTTTCGGCGTTAACCATACCCAAACCAGCGCACGAGCGCCGGTCGCATTTCTGCCCGAACGTTTTGTGCCGCCCTATTATCTGACCGGGCGAGATTTCCTCACTTACATGGCCAGGCTCGATGGCAGCGCCTTCGATGAAGTTCGCGTGGCCGAGCGATTTACCGCGCTTGATTTAGATATCGCCGTGCTCGATCAGCCGGTTCGGTCGCTGTCGAAGGGAATGACGCAAAAGCTCGGTCTCGCCGCGTGTTTGTTAAGCAATAAGCGTTTGCTGATTTTGGATGAGCCGTTGAGCGGTCTGGATCCGCGCGCGCGGTTTCGCGTCAAAGAGCAAATTTTGGAGCTTAAGCGTGAAGGCAAAACCGTGTTCTTCACTTCGCACGCGCTGGCCGATATTGAAGAACTTGCCGACACGCTGGCGGTATTACACAACAGCCGATTGAAGTTTCACGGCACACCCGCCGCGTTGCGAGCGAAATATTCGCAAGCTGAATTAGCCGACCTGGAAACAGCGTTTTTGCGCTGTATTGAGGAGCCATCGCTGGACTAGGTTAAATGAGCGACGCCAAACCACGCTTGCTGCTGGTGGACGACGATCCACTGATTTCCGATACGCTGAATTTCGTATTAAGCCGCGATTTTGAAGTTCATGTTGCCGGCTCGCGCGCCGAGGCGATCGGCTGGTTGCGAACGACCAGCCAGGTGCCGGATTTAGCGCTGGTCGATCTGGGCCTGCCGCCCACACCGCAGTTGCCGATAGAAGGTTTTCAACTCATTGCCGAATTGCTCGCCCACGCGCCTGCCATTCGCATTTTGGTGTTGTCCGGGCAGAATGAGGAATCGAATGCGCGCCGTGCCCGCGCGCTCGGTGCCGTTGATTTAGTTCCCAAGCCATGCGAACCCGAGCATCTTAAGACGCTGCTGAACAATGCGCTGCGGCTCAATAGCGCCGACCTGAACGACGCGCGCGATGCCAAAGATGGGCCGGGCAAGATTATCGGCGAGAGCACGCCGATTCAAAAACTGAAAAGTCAACTCGCGTTATACGCCGGTTCGATCCATCCGGTATTAATCGAAGGCGAATCCGGTAGCGGCAAAGAGCGCGTTGCGGCATCGCTGCATCATTTAAGCCCGCGCGCATCGCAGCCCTATTTCGCATTGAACTGCGCTGCGATTTCGCCGACCTTGGTGGAGCCGACGCTGTTCGGCTACAGCAAAGGTTCGTTTACCGGCGCGGTAGGCGCGAAGTCCGGCTATTTTGAGGATGCCGGATCCGGCACTTTGTTTCTCGATGAGATCGGCGAGTTGCCGATTGAGTTGCAGGCGAAACTGTTGCGCGTGCTGGAGAACGGCGAGTTCCAGCGCGTCGGCGAAACGCAAACGCGCGTCAGCAAAGCCCGCGTGATCGCGGCGACTAATCGCGATTTGCGCAAAGAGATTAAAGGCGGCCGCTTCCGCGCTGATTTATTCCATCGTCTGAGCGTATTTAGCATCAGCGTGCCGCCGCTTAGGGAGCTGGGCAACGACCGTGTTCTGCTACTGGATCATTTTCGTCATTTATTTGCGCGGCAACACGCCAGCGTGCCATTTTCGCTTAGCGCGGAGGCGCTTGGGCGTTGGCTCACTTATGATTTTCCGGGCAATGTTCGCGAGCTAAAAAATATTGTCATTCGGCTCTCGGCAAAATACGCCGGCCATGAATTGGAATCCGAGGAGATCGAGGCGGAATTCGATTTGCAGCCCGACGCCGATCGCGCCATCAGTCACGAAGCGCAAACGCCGGGGGAACTTGCAAAAAAGCGCTTACAAAAAGAAAAGAATTTTAATTTGGACGACATGCTGCGCGAGACCGAGCAGGCTTACGTCGAAGCGGCGCTCGCGCTGGCGCACGGCAATGTCAGCAACGCGGCAAAACTGCTCGGCATCAACCGTACTACCCTCTACAGTCGAATGGATGTGTTCGGAAAGGCGGTGTCCAAATGATGTATCTGGAACATTTCGGTCTGGCGCAGCCACCGTTTAAAATCACGCCGCACACGGAATTTTTTTTCTCCGGCGCCAATCGTGGCGCGACGCTTGACGCGTTAGTCTATGCGATTCGCGCCGGCGATGGTTTGGTGAAAGTGACCGGTGAAGTCGGCGCGGGCAAGACCATGCTCTGCCGCGTGTTGATTGAGCGATTGCCGGAAAATGTGGAAACGATTTATCTGGCGATTCCGAGTTTGACGCGCGACGAAATTTTGCAAGCCATCGCCGCCGATTTGAAACTGAAAACCAAGACGTTGAAAACCGCCGGCGTTTTGGAAAAAATTCAAGATCATTTGATCAAGCTGCACAGCCAGGGTCGCCAAGTAGTCGTGCTGATCGACGAAGCCCACGCCATGCCATTGGAAACGCTGGAAGAATTGCGTCTGCTGTCGAACCTGGAAACCAATCGCGACAAGCTATTGCAGATCGTGTTGTTCGGTCAGCCGGAGCTTGATCAACATTTGGCCAAACCGCACATGCGCCAAGTCAAGGAGCGCATCACCCATAGTTTTTTTCTGCGCCCGATGCCAAAAAAAGATATCGGCGATTATCTGAATTTTCGCTTGCGCGCGGCGGGATACCACGGCCCCGACGTGTTCACCGAACGCTGCATCGCAATGATCACGACGGTTTCGGAAGGGCTGACGCGGCGCATTAATATTCTCGCCGATAAAACCTTGCTCGCCGCCTATGCCGACGGGACGTACACGGTCGAGCCGCGCCATGTCACCGCGGCGATTGAGGATAGCGATTTTAGTCGACCGCGTTGGTGGTC
>JANOGO010000397.1:0-3261 GCA_031406045.1 Pseudomonadota bacterium | reverse complement strand
GTTACACGATACCCACCCCTATTCAACTAAAAGCGATTCCCGCGGTGTTATCCGGCGGTGATCTGTTGGCCGGCGCGCAAACCGGCACCGGCAAAACCGCCGGCTTTACTTTGCCGATTTTGCATCGGCTCTCAAACCGCGCCACAAAAGGCCCTTCGGAAGGCCGTCCGCCGATCCGCGCGCTAATCCTCACACCGACGCGCGAACTCGCCGCGCAGGTGGAAGAAAGCGTGCGCACTTACGGCAAATATTCGAATCTCACGTCGATGGCGATGTTCGGCGGCGTCAGTATCAATCCGCAAATTAAAATGCTAAAACGCCGCGTCGATATTCTCGTCGCGACGCCGGGCCGCTTGCTCGATCATGTGCAGCAAAGAACCGTTGATCTGTCAAAGGTCGAAATCCTCGTGCTCGACGAAGCAGACCGCATGCTCGACATGGGTTTCATCCACGACATCAAGCGCGTGCTCGCGTTGTTGCCGAAGCAGCGGCAGAATTTATTGTTCTCGGCGACGTTCTCCGACGAAATCAAAACGCTGGCGAATGGCTTGCTGAATAAACCGTTGATGATCGAAGCGCCGCGCGAACGAGCGACTGCCGAATTGATCACGCAAAAAGTTTATAACGTCGATCGCGAACGCAAAAAAGATTTGCTCGCCCATCTCATCAAAGAACACAATTGGTTTCAGGTGCTGGTGTTCACGCGCACCAAACACGGCGCAAATAAACTCGCGTTGCAATTGGAAAAAGACGGTATTAAATCCCTCGCCATCCACGGCAATAAAAGCCAAGCTGCTCGCACTCGGGCGCTTGCGGAATTCAAGGAAGGTTCATTGCAAGTGTTGGTCGCGACCGACATCGCGGCGCGCGGCATCGACATTATCGAGTTGCCGCACGTGGTGAATTTCGAATTGCCGAACGTTCCGGAAGATTACGTACATCGCATCGGACGCACCGGCCGCGCCGGTTCCGAAGGCGAGGCGACGTCGCTGGTGTGTATCGACGAACGCAAATTATTATCCGACATCGAGCGGCTGATGAAACGCGAGATACCGGCCGTAACGTTGCCGGGCTTCGAGCCGAATCCGCACATCAAAGCAGAACCGATTATCAATGGAATGAATCGCGGGCAACGGCCGCAAGGTCAACGCCAAGGACGGCCTGGTGGCGCTAAACCGGGAGCGCGGCCGCATGGCAAGCCTCCAACGGTGAAACCGGTTGGTATTCGTGGTGGCAAGCCGCAGGTGAAGCGGCCTTCGGTGCATAACTCGGCTGGGCGGGTGCGGTAAATTTTTACGTTCTGAGAATTTAATTTCGCCCACCCTCACCCTGCACCCTCTCCCGGAGGGAGAGGGGAAATAATCCCTTCTCCCTCCGGGAGAAGGGTGGGGATGAGGGATAGGCGTATCGTCAATTACGTAAGGCTCTGACTTGTCATTGCGAGCTGCCTGTATTGGCGCGGCCGATACTGCTCATGGACCATGAACGGGATATTGTTGGAGAACAGTCGCTTTAAGGTCTGCGGCCTAGTACGACCAAGTGCGATAGCGAACGCCCAATCTTGTCATCGCGAGGAGCCCGAAGGGCGACGTGGCGATCTCGATTTGACGACGCTAGAGCGCGCTGCGCGCGAGATTGCTTCGCGTTCGCTCGCAATGACTGGCATGGGGTTCATGGAAAGGAGCGGCGCGACAAAGCAATCTCGATTTCAAGCCACGGTTGAAAAACGAGATCGCCGCGCTTTGCTCGCGATGACAATTTGGTCGGAGGCAAGCCAGCAGCCGCATTCAGCTTGCCTCCTGGCAAGGCATACCTCGAGAGGCAGTATCCACACGCCTTCCAGGCCGATCGCTATTTCAAAATAGACTTCAACAACTTCCCCATCTCCGCCGGATTGCGCGTGATTTTGATGCCGCAATTTTCCATCACTTCAAGTTTTGCCTGCGCCGTGCCCTTGCCGCCAGAAATAATCGCGCCGGCGTGGCCCATACGTTTTCCCGGCGGCGCGGTGACGCCGGCGATGAAACCGACCACGGGTTTTCTCATGTTCAGCTTGACCCACTCGGCGGCTAGCTCTTCGTCGTTGCCACCGATCTCGCCGACCATAATCACCGCTTCGGTTTGCGGGTCGTCATTGAACATGCGCATGACGTCGATGTGCTTTAAGCCATTCACCGGATCGCCGCCGATGCCGACACAACTCGATTGGCCGAGCCCTTGTTCCATCAACTGGCCGACCGCTTCATAGGTCAACGTTCCAGAGCGCGACACCACGCCGATCGGGCCTTTCTTGTGAATGTGGCCTGGCATGATGCCGATCTTGAGTTCTTCCGGTGTGATCACGCCGGGGCAATTCGGCCCAACCAGAATCGTTTTCTTGCTTTGCATTTTGTGGCGCGTGCGAATCATGTCGCGCACCGGAATGCCCTCAGTGATACAGATCACCAAATCGAGACCCGCTTCGACCGCTTCGTCAATCGCTGCCGCAGCATAGGGCGGCGGAACATAAATGACTGACGCGTTCGCGCCAGTTTTTTCCTTAGCTTCGGCGACCGTATTGAAAATCGGAATGCCTTCGAAGCTCTGGCCGCCCTTGCCCGGCGTCACGCCCGCGACATAACAATTCGTGCCGTTCGCATAGGCCTTGCCCATCTGCGTGTGGAATTGCCCGGTTTTGCCGGTAATGCCTTGAGTGATGACTCTGGTGTTTTTGTCTATTAGGATGCTCATATTCAGTCCATCTTATCCGCACAAGCGTGAATACGCCGCGCTGTCATTCCCGCGAAAGCGGGAATCCATTTTCGTTCAACCAATAATCGTTTCATACAAATCGTGCCACTCCTTGTTGAACGATTCGACTAATTCGATTTTCCAAGTGCGATTCCAGTTTTTGATTTGCTTCTCGCGCAAGATCGCTTGCTCGACATTTTCATGCTGCTCGAACCAAACCAACATCTTGATGCCGTATCTCTTGGTAAATCCTTCTACTTGTTCGTCTTTGTGTTGCCATACACGCTGGACTAAATTCGACGTTACGCCGACATACGTCGTGCCTCTTCGTTTGTTGGCTAGTACGTAAACGTAGTAGTATTTTTCAGACACTTAACATGGATTCCCGCTTTCGCGGGAATGACAAGAGTTAAGGTGGTTGCCAGTTTATCGCGCCGCCGCCACCACCTTCTGCGCCGCATCGGCCATATTCGCGCCGGAAATAATCGGCAAGCCGGAGTCAGCCAAAATCTTTCTACCCAAATCAACGTT
>JANOGO010000394.1:0-14761 GCA_031406045.1 Pseudomonadota bacterium | reverse complement strand
TCATCATCGAGACCAATGAGGGTTTGGAGCGCGTGATGGACATCGCGCGCGCGAGTCCGCGCATCGATTCGATGATTATGGGTGGCGTGGACCTGTCCGCCGATTTACGCTGCGCGAAGGAGTGGGAGCCGCTGCTTTATGCGCGCTCACGCATCGTGCATGCGGCGGCGAGCGTGGGTATCGATTTACTCGACGTGCCGTTTTTGAATTTGGAAGACGAAGCGGGCTTGCGTGAGGAAACCATTCGCGCGGCCAAGCTCGGCAGCACCGGCAAGGCATCCATTCATCCGAAGCAGATCGCGATTATCAACGAAGTGTTTTCGCCGAGCGCTGAAGTAATCGCGAAGGCAAAGAAAGTTTGTGCGGCGTTTGAGAATGAAAAATCCGGGTTGGTGGTGATTGATGGCGAGTTGATCGAGTTGCCGGTGGTGCGGACGTCTTATCGGATTCTGGCGATTGCGGAGAGGCTCGCGAAGCGGTAGGTTGTTCGGCGGGTTACGGCCTTCGGCCTAACCCACCCTACATTTTTTTGGGCATTGCCACGAGCCGCATCATACGTGCTTCGTGGCACGGCATGCTTTAAGAGCCGCTCTGGTGTTGCCTTTGCGGGCAGCCGTTGTTAGCGTCGAAATAACGCTCGTGGGCCATAGACGATTAGCGCGGTGAGGCTGACGAGCAAAAGTATCGGGTAGATGATCAGCAAATCCATGCGGATGTCGCAATCGCCGCTGCATAATATTCGCGCGTACATCATCCATTCGTACATGCCATAGATCACCCATAGAATCGCCGCCGCGAACGCGAAGCGCGATTTTGCCGCGATGCCGATGAGCAAAAATAGTGCGATTGGCAAAAGCACCAGCCAAGGATAGCCGGCGAAGATGCCCATCCATTTAAAGAGAATCATGCTGCGTTCCTAAATTCTGCCGTCATTGCGAGTTGCCTGTATTGGCGCGGCCGATACTGCTCATTGGACCATGAACATCGTAAACGTTGGCGTTGTAGGGTGGATCAAGCAAAGCGGATCCACCGTGGCGAACATCGTTCGCCGATTTTTTCGCCCATGGTGGATCCGCTGCGCTTGATCCACCCTACCTTTGAAGGTCGGTTCATGGAAAGCTGCCTGTAACGGTGCTGCCGATACTGCCCACGAACCATGAACCGCACAGGTCTCAAATCGACGCGGACCCTCATGGCCCAAGGCCACGCCGCCCCCGCCCCTCTCCTGCCGAGCGGGAGAGGGAGTAGTCCCCTCGCCCCTTTGGGGAGAGGGGTGGGGGTGAGGGGCAAGCGGTTTTTAAAACTCGCATCGGTCAAATCGGGTTCACGGAAAGGAGTGAAATGACGAAGCAATCTCGTATTTCATGGCGGTCAAAAACGAGATTGCTTCGTCGCGAAGAGCGCTCGCAATGACAATCAACTTAATAATCGAACCAATGGGTGAAGTATACCCCGGCGAAATTGCGATAGTAACCACCGCCTTCGACGCTGGAAACGCGCGAACCGGTGTGGCCGATTGATGCGCTTAAATCGCTTTGCGCGGTGAGGTGATAAACATAGTTCAGCTCCGCCGACGATAGCAGGCCATTGCTGGAATCGCCGCCGAACGGCGTTTCGCGCACACCGCCGAGCGCGAGTTTGCCCGACAACGCCCAGCGCTCTTGATCGTATGAAATCGCGCCGAATAATTTTGCTTCGGCGTAATGTTTCGGGTTGTAGTAGCCGCGGCCGGCTTCGCGAAAGGTGATCGAGCCGACATTCGGTAGCGCCGTCGCGCCGTCGACGGTTAAATTATCAAAGCGCAGCGTGACATCGCGGAACGCTTGTTTGCTGTCGCGGAACGCCAGCCCTTCTACCCCGAACGATAAGCGCGGTTTGAAATTCGCAACGTATTCTAAGCGGCCGGTGGCACGGGTGCGGCGATTGCCGTCATCGAATTTGCCGAGGAACAATCCGCCGCCGGCGTTCCAGCGCGGATCGAATGTATGATCGACGCTGCCGCTCAAGTAGTTCAACTTCACGCGGTTGTCGATGGAATCGAGATTCTCGACAATATCGTTTCCTGCTTCAACGTCGACGCGCCAAAAATCCGCCGGTAACCATTTCGCGCCGAGGCGAACGAGGCCGCTGCGCCAGCCGTCGTAGTCGCGCACACCGAGTGTGACGCGCGGGAAAATTAATCCATAGCCCGAGTATGCCGAACCGACGCGATCGCTATACGTGAACGCAAGTTGCTGGCCCGTGAGGCGGCCGGATTCGTTCCAATCGCCGCTGCGAAAGCTGTTGCCTTGTTGGCCCGCATCGACCGGCACGTGCGCGCTGCGCCCGCCGGGAATATCGACATTCAAAATGCGCGTATCGTCAGTGATGCGCGCGGCGCTCGCGGCCACGCCGTTGAGTTTGAGGTTATTGATGTCGCTGCCGGAAAGTGTGACTTCGCGCGTCTTGCGTTTGCCTTTTAACTGAGTGCGGCTGTAGCCGACTTCGATCGTTGCCGTTTCGCCGATCGGCAGCTTGCCGGAAATTTGGCCGCGCGTGATTTTGAGATCGTCTTTGTCCTTGGAATATTCGATGCCGCCGGTGACGGCGGGCTTGATATTGCGCTTGATCGCATCGCGCAATTTTTCTGCCTCGCCGGTAGTGACGCGATCGAGCGTATCCAACGCGTCCCTGTCCATACCGGCCCAATATTGCGCCTTCGCCCGCTGCACTTGAATGCCCTGATCCTTGGGAAATTCCTGCGCCAGTTGATCGTAAGCGAGGATCGCTTCCTGGTGGCGTCCGGAAAAATTCAGCGTGCGCGCCAGGCCGACGCGCGCATCGACATCGGTTGGGCTTTGTTGCAGGATGGCGCGATATAAATTTTCCGACTCGGCGAATCGATCGGATCGCAGTAGCGCCCACGCCTTGCCGCGCTGCGCCGCTTGATCGTTGGGATTTTTCTGCAGCAACGATTCGTAAGCGGCAATCGCGGATGCGTTGTCGCCGACGTTTTGCAGGGCCTCGCCGAGGCCAAGCGCCGCTTCGCGATCGCCGGGTTTACGCGCGAGTATTTCTTCAAAATACGGAATCGCCTCGCGCGCTTGATTCGACCACAGTAATTGCATCGCCAGTGCGTGCAGCACGTCATTTCGCCGCGCGGGAAATTGCGTGATGGCGCGCTGATAGAGGTTGGCCGATTCTTTATTGCGATCGGCCCAGCCATAAACGCGCGCGGCTTCGATCAACAAATCGCTATCGTCCGGCTTGGCTTTGACCAAGCGCTGATAATATTTGATCGCTTCTGAATAATTACGTTTTTCCACCCATTGCCGTGCCATTTCCAACGCGTAACGGCCGGTGTTCACCGGCGGATCGTCGGCATAAATACTGCTGCTGATCAGGACGAAAAGCAGGGTCGTTGCGAGGCTATTTTTTTTATTTTTCATGATGAGACTTTCACGGGTTTAACATCGCGCGGCGTCGACCACACCACCGGTTTGGCGCGCGGCGTCCAAAACAATCGCGGCAGCGCGATCACGCTGCAAATCGACATAAACATCCAATAAACGATCGGGTAATAAATTGCGTACGGGTAGTAAGACAAAATGTCGGGATCGTAGCGGCGCTCCATCCACGCGCCGACGAACAATTGCACTAGGCACATGGTCGCGATGATCATTCCCCAAAGATTTGGAATGGGCGAAGCGCCGATCGGCGGATAGCCGAGCGAATAGGAAATAATCCAAATCGTCGTCAGGGAAACAAAACACAGCGCCCACAGCGTCGATAGAGACGATTCGATAAAAATCGGCCACATGCGGCGCATCTTCCACGTCGTCATCACGTCGCGATGTTTGCGCAACACTTGTAACAGACCCCGCGCCCAGCGCAACCGTTGTTTGAACAATCCTTTCAGCGTGGTCGGCACATTCATCCACACAATCGCGTTCGGCTCGTAGCGCACATCCCAGAAACGTTTTTGCAATTTCCACGTGAGGTCGATGTCTTCAGTCGGCATGTCGGGGCTAAATAGGCCGACATCGATCAGCGCCGACTTGCGAAATGCCGCGACGACGCCGGAAACCGTAATCACGCGGCCCCAAACCCGCTGGGCGCGGCGCAACAAGCTGACGATGGAGGTGAATTCGATCAATTGCAGCCGCGCGAGAAAGGTCTCGACATTTTTAACGCGCGGGTTGCCGGCCACCGCGGCGACGCGGCCGCTGCGAAAATGTCCGACCATATGGCGTAGCGCCGACGGTTCCAATTCGGCGTCGGCGTCGATGATCAACACGATTTCGCCGTTCAAGCACGGCAGCGCGTCGTTCATCGCCAGCGCTTTGCCTTCGTTTTTGGCTTTATCGACCACGCGCAGTTTGCCGGACGCGATATGGCGGCTGAGCATCGCGCGGGTGTGATCGGTCGAACCGTCGTTGACGACGACTACTTCGAAATTCGGATAGTCGAGATTCATCGCCGCCAGCACCGCTTGCTCGATGACGTCGGCTTCGTTGTAGACCGGTATTAACACCGAGACAAATGGTTGGTAGGGAATTTCGTTGGTGTCATCGATTTCGTCGGCTTCGGGTTCCCAGCGCGAGCGATAAAAATACGAGGTGGTAATCCAAATCAAACTCATCACAATCGGATAGCCGGCGAAAAACACCAACGCCACTTGGTACAGCAGATTGTGTTGGATCGCGACGATGATGCTGAGAAAATTCACGATTTGCGATCGTTACTGCGATTGGCTGCTTGGCTGATGCGATTGAACGGTTTGTACAGTTTCGCCGTTTCCGCCGCAATGACTTCGACGTTACGCGTAGCCTTCAGCAATGGAAATTCGGCGAATACCGAACGGCCGGACCAATCGTTTTCGTACACTTCCGGCGGCGAGAATCCCGCGCCGCGCGCGCCTTTGCGCCGGAAAATCGATTGGTTGTACATCACCCACAGCAACGTGATCAGCGGCGCGGCGAGTAGGGCGATCAAAATCAAAAGACCGGCTTGCTTGGCGGTTTCATAGTCGCGCCACAGCACTTTTACCCAAGACGCGAAGAACACGATCCAGCCGAGCAGGATCAGAACGATGTGCGCCAACATGATCGGGGTGGATTTAAGCGCGGGGCGGCGGTCGGCCATGACTATTTCAGGCGGCTTGAAAAGGTTCCCGGATCGGGCGCCGCATGGCTGAACAACAAGACCGGCGACAACGATGACGCCAAGATCAAAGCTACGAAATTTCGAGCCATGATGCTATTTCTCCGTGAGCAAACCGCTCAAAAGCGTTAATTTTCAACCACCTGTACTAATTTTTATATCGTGGTAGGTGTTTTCATTTCTTATAAATTTGAGTATATGCCTGGGCGTGGGCCAGGGCAAGCGCGCTGCGATAGATAATGGCGTGTGCCTGTAAAGCCTTGTGGATAATGGCTCTCATGGCATACATGCTCAAGAGCCAAGCAGGGAGCGCGTCGTGGCACGGCATTAAAATTATTTCTGTAGCGGCGGATTGCCAAAGAGGTGTAGCCCAAAAGACCTACCGCGCGATGTGATGTTTGTAACCGCGTTTCGAACGTAACCCACGGCAGCATTGGCGATTTCGCAGATTCAATCCTTTGCGCCAGCGATCCGGTACTAACCCGTTTGGCCAATATTGTTCAAATTCACAAATCCCTAGAATGGCTTAAGCGTCGTGCACCGTTATCGCACGGCTTACCACTCAATTCATCTAGGAGAAACTATCATGACAAAACTTTCCATCATCGTTCGTACGTTCGTCGCCGCGCTGTTCTCGATTGGCGTTTGCGTCGGCACGCCCGCGTTGGCCCAACAGATTCAAATCCCTTCGCTGCAGGTGTGTAATGCCACCAAATTGTCGTCGAATTCCTTTGTGATCATCGACACCCGCGCGGATGCAACTTACTCCGGTTTCTTTTCGCTGCGCGGCAGTCTGTCTTGTAGCCCGACCGCAGCAACACCGTATCCGACCGGCACGCTGGGCCTTTACGGCATCAGCATGAACGACTCGACCATCCAAGGCGATGTCACTTTTACCACGTTCGACCAAGTGACTTCCGGCGGTAAATATACGCCGACGATGTGGGTCAGCGGCCTGTGCAAATCGGCGAACGTGCGAGGTTGCCACTACTGGTTGATGGCGGTCGACAACGTGCCGGGCCAGGTGATCGGGCGGACTTATGACGTTATCAGCTTCTTGATCTTGGACGCGAACGGCAAGCGCGTTGCCTATGGCACCGGCAACGTCGTCGACGGCGATTTGAAAATCGGTTCCGCCAACTAGCCGCTTCCCGATCCATCGAAAAGGAGATTGACCATGAATCGCTATCACTACGCAATCCAAGAGCGCATCGCGTTTGCGGCGATTGTCGCAATGTGTCTGGTGTGTTTGAGTTTATTGCCGCGCAGCGCGCAAGCAGCGTTGCCGGTGGTACCGGGGCCGGAGGCATATCCGCGCGCGGCGCAGCCGGTTTTCGTAAAGCGCGGGCTCGAGACTATTCAAGTTCGGCCGCTTAAAACGGTTCTCACGTTGTCGAAACGTAAAGCGGTTGCCGATCGCCTGATCGTGGTGTTTCGAAGCACCTTGGCCGATGCCGACAAAGACCTCAGCCATCTGCGCGCGAATAGACTCGGCGCCGGTAAAGCGTTGCCGCTGCTAAAGATCGGCCCGAAGGCGATCCTGGTCGACGTCACCGGCGCAAAATCGCTGGAAGACGCCGCGCGCGCCTACAAGGCCGACCCCAACGTGCTGCACGCCAGCCCGGACTGGATCATGCGCGCGAGCGAGACGCCGAACGATCCATTCATCGGCAGCCAAGGTGGCCTCAACACCATCCAGGCGCCCGCCGCGTGGAACCGCACCCATAGCTCAACCGGCATGGTGATCGCGGTGCTCGATACGGGCATCGACGAAGGTCATCCTGATCTGGTCGGCAAAGTAGTTGACCGGCGCGACTTCACTGGCTCGTCGGCCGGCGCGACCGATGTCGCCGGACACGGCACCCACGTCGCCGGCATCGCCGCGGCATCCACCAATAACGCCGTCGGCGTTGCCGGTGTCGGCTACAACAGCCGCTTACTCAACGTCAAAGTGCTCGACGACAGTGGTGAAGGCAGTATCTCGATGTTGTTTGACGGCATCTACTGGGCGGCAGATCACGGCGCCCATGTAATCAACATGAGTTTGGGCGCAGACCAAGATTGCAGCACGTCGTGGTGGGAAGATTTATTCGACACCGGCCGCAACGAATTGCGCGATTCGATTGGCTATGCGTGGAGCCGCAACATCGTTCTTGTCGGAGCCGCCGGCAACAACGGTGTGAGCCGGCAGCAATGGCCAGCGGCCTGCCCGAATGTCGTTTCCGTCGCCAACACAACCATCGCCGACGTCAAAGCTACTTCGTCGAATTTCGGCACTTGGGTCGACGTCGCGGCGCCGGGCTCCAGCATCTTTTCGACCGCGGTACCCGGCGCGGCCTCATGCCAATCGGGTTTGGTCGGGCAATTCGCCAACTGCAGCGGCACGTCGATGGCGTCACCGCACGTCGCAGGCATCGCTGCGTTAGTGCGCGCCAGTTGTGGTTTTTCTTCCGGCGCGGACATCGTCACCCGAATCACCAGCACGGCCGATGCGATAGCCGGCACCGGTAGCAACTGGCAGTTTGGACGAGTTAACGCGTTTCGCGCCGTGTGTTTTCCGGTACCGGGTAGCGCTACTATCGGCAACGTAACGGCGAGCAGCCTGCAATTGCGTTGGACTGACCGCACGCCGGGCGAAACGCGGTTTGAGATCCTTCGCCAGCCCATCGGCGGTACGGTTCTTAGCAACGCGAATCTTGCCATCAAGAATGTCGGCGCACTCCAACTTACCACTACAAAAATCGGCAGCATCGGCGGCATCGATCCAGGCGCCGTGCTGACCACCGACGTTAACGGCACCGCCGCGTCGATTGTGATTGTGCCGGCTAATTCGACCAGTTATACCCACTCCGGCCTAAGCGTTGGCGCAAAGATCGACTATCGCGTACGTGCGTGTGATGGGTTGGGTTGTTCCGAATGGTCAAATATAGCCCACGGCCGCACCGGCACTAAATTGACGGTGTCGCTCAGCGCTGGCGGCAAAGTCACGAGCACGCCGGCGGGAATCAATTGCGGTATGGGCGCGTCCAGTTGTAACGCGGTTTACAGCCCGGGTACCGTGGTTAATTTGAAACCGACCCCCTACGTCAATCTGCTTAAGCACATTGCGTATGAGTTCGATCATTGGGAAGGCGCGTGCGCGGGGCAAGACTACATCTGCAGCGTTTCGATGAGTGGTGCTAAATCCGCTCGCGCAGTTTTCGTTCGCGATCCGACGGGCGGGCTCTGAGTTAATTCAAATGGGTCAACCCCCGGCTCTGTCCCCTCCTCCTCGCAGAGGGGGAGGGCTAGGGTGGGGGCGGCAGCGTCTAACGTTCGCTGGGCATAACTTCGCACCCCTTCACTAACCTGTTGCAACCGGCCGTGCCGGATCGGCGCACCATTCGCTCCACGAGCCCGGATAAAGTTTCGAGCCGCTCAGCCCGGCGATTTCCATCGCAAAAAGATTATGGCAAGCGGTCACGCCGGAGCCGCATTGGTTAATCACATCGGCGGGTGACTTATTGCCGAGCAACGCAGCAAATTCCTGTTTAAGGTTCGCGGACGATTTGAATGTGCCGTCGGCGTTGAGATTATTTTTGAACACCCGATTCAGCGCGCCGGGAATGTGTCCGGCGACCGGGTCGATCGCTTCCGTTTCGCCGCGATAGCGCTCCGGCGCGCGGGCATCGACGACGATCGCCGACGGTTGTTTGATATTCGCCAGAATAAAATTCGCATCGACGGTCATGCCATTTTTTTGTTTGACCACGAAATTGGTTGGCTTGGCGCTCGGCGTAGCGCGATCGATCGCGCGGCCTTCCGCCGTCCATTGGTTGATGCCGCCATCCAACACGCTGACGTTGTCGTGGCCAAGCCAGCGCAGCAGCCACCACAGGCGCGAGGCGTAAGGCCCGCCGGCATCGTCATAGGCGATGACTTGCTTCGTGCCATCAATGCCGATGCCGCCGATTTTTTTCGCGAAGGCATCAATGTCGGGCAATGGGTGGCGGCCGTTCTGGCCGGTTTTTTTGCCGGACAAGTCTTCGTCGAGATGAATAAAATGCGCGCCGGGAATATGGCCTTCGGCATACGCGCGACGGCCTTTTTCCAAATCCATCAAATCGTGGCGGCAATCGCAGATGATGATTTTCTCGCTATGCAATTGATCGGCAAGTTTTTGCGTGGAGATAAGTGATGTGGACATGATTTTCTTTTCGGTAACGTTGGTCATTATTTTAAGCGAATTCCGAGCCTTCCCATCGGTCATTCCCGCGAAGGCGGGAATCCATAGTGTGTCTGCTAATCGATAAGCCAAATGGATTCCCGCCTTCGCGGGAATGAGGGGCTGGCCTTGGGCCACAGGTGGATAGGTAGGGTGCATTCATGCACCGAATGATGAGCGGTGCATGAATGCACCCTATATTATTATTTTTGCGCGATGGTGATGGTGGGATCCCACGGGGCATCATTTTTAACCGCTATCCGCTCGCCACAAGTCGTGACAAAAAATTGCGTTGGCCCATCGTCAGGCCATCGTTGTGACAGTTGATTAAATCGCGCTGCCGCTTCGCTTAAGTCTCCCGCGCGAAAATTTTCCAGCGCCGCCGCGAACTCGGCGAAGTTTTCCTTTGCATCCCCGGCATCGCCGATTAATTCAACCAACTCCAGCGGCTGCGATTTTCCGGCGAGCTGAAAACGACCAACCGGGCGCACGAATAGATCGCCAGCGCTTTCCACTACTTCCGCGGTTGCAAGCAAGCTGGTATTCAGAACTTTGTTCAGCCCTTCGACGCGGCTCGCGGTATTGACGATATCGCCGACGGCGCGAAATTCAAGATGGCCGCCGCGGGCGCCCAGCGTGCCGATCGCAACTTCGCCGGCATGCAATCCGATGCGTGTTTCCAATTTCGCATGGGCGATATTGCGATTGAAATCATCGATTGCATCGCGCATCGCCAACGCGGCGCGGCAGGCTTGGCGGCGCAAATCCGCGCCGCTTTCGGTTTTCGCCCAAAGCGCCAGCAACGCATCGCCGCGCATGTCGGCGATGGTGCCGCCGTGTTGCTCGATCAGATTATTCAGCAGCGAAAAATAGTCGTTCATCAAATTCGCCAAGGCCTGCGGCGCCATCGTTTCCGACAGTCGCGTATAGTTTTTCACATCAGTGGCCAGGCACACGCCATAGGCCAATTGTGTTTCTGGTCCGGCGGGCGCGGCCTCGGCAAGCGAGCGATTCAGCACATCGGCGGGAACAAACTGTTTCGCCAGGTCAATGACTTGATCGCGCTGGCGTTTGGCGAAGCGATATTTGGCCAGCGTTGCGGCAATAAATGCGAGCGGCGACAAGATCACCAGCGGCACGACCAACGGCAGCCAAACTTGATCGCTGCCGAAAATCTGACGCGCCCAGAATAAATACGCGACGCCCGCGAATCCCAAAATCCAGGCCGCGCGCCGCACCGACAGCAAGCCAGCCAGGGTTCCGGCGAGCGCACCCCATAGGCCGAAGAGCGCCATCTGGCGTGGTGTTGCGAGAGGTTTTATATCGGAGCCGTCGAGTAGATTGGCAAACGCCGTCGCGGCGATTTCGACGCCGCTCAAGCGCAGGCCATCCGCTTGTGAATATACGGTATGGTAATCGTCGCGGATTGCATCGTAGTCACGTGATTGAGTTGGCACGTAGCCGATGAACACCGCTTTATCTTTAAACACGGCCGGATCGGCGACCGCACCCGGCGAGCCGGTAACGTGGAAATAGGGAATCGTCGTGATCGAGCGCGGCGGTCCGTAGAAATTCAAAAACCGCGCCGGATCGTTGCCATAGGTCAGCAGCAGCGCGCGCAAGATTTGTTTTTCCCACGGTGTTGCATCCGGCAGGCTGTCGATTTTTTTCATCGCGCGCGGGAGTAACGCCGGCTGCGTGACGAATAAATTTCGTAAAGTAATCGTGTTTGAAGCCGTATTCGATGTCTGAAGATCCGCTCCCAGAGCGCCTTCCAGGCCGATTATTACGTCACATAAACGCGGAAAATAAGCTCGTCCGACCACTTCCAGCACCGCGACCGGCATCGTCGCTAACTCGCCGCCATCGGACTTAAACGTCCAATAGCCATCGACGCGCACCGGTTCGCGCGGCAACACGAAAGTGGCATTACGAGCCGCTGCTTGATGCAGTAACGCAGTCGCGGATTGCTGCGCTTCCGATTGCGCGACTAATCTTTTTGACAGCACGACATTGTTCGCCAGCGCGATCGCGCGCGCGAGATCGCCATCTTCGGGACGGCTTTCCTCGAAAAAAAGATCGAACGTAATGGCCGCTGCGCCGGCTTGCCGCAGGTGGTCGATGGCTTGGGTGTGCAGTGCCCGCGACCACTGCGCCGGTTTTTCCGGCAAATTCAACGCGTCGGTGGTTTCGCCATTGATGGCGAGGACGACGACATCCGGCGGCGCAGTTCGCGTGCCGCGCAACGAAAAAAGCCATTGCAGACCAAAACGCTGCTCGACATCCGCGGCCGGCGGCAGCAAGGCCAAAACGACGCCGGCCAGCGCCAGCGTCCATCCGAGTTTGCGGGCTAAACCGGCGTTAAACGCCTGGACGTATCGGGTGGGTGTCTGTAACGCCATGTTAATTATCGGGTTTTCAGAATTTAACGGTGAAAAAACGGCATTTTGGACGGCGCAACATTTTTTGCAGATTCCCCTCAACTCCCACCTGGTTAGGTAGGGATTTTATATGACAGTCCGCGCTACATTACGACAGAAGCAAGATCTTTGCGCGGCGCATATCCGAAACGGTAGTGCCAAGTTGTGCTGAATCGCCTGGGCTGGGGAGTTTGTCATGGCAGTGATCGCATTAACAAGCAATATGGGAACCGGCGTGAAGTATGTCGCCGAACAAACCGCGCGGCGTCTCGGCGTGGAATTGGTGTATCGCGAGATTTGTCCGGCCGGCTATGAAATTCCGCCGGATATGAAACGCTTGGCGAACCAAACCGTAGGTTCGCGCTGGGAGGCGGGCTTAGCTTGGCTCAAGGCGGCGAAGCACGCCGATGGTCTGGCGGAGCTGGAAGATTTGTGCGGGCTGGCGCAACGAGGGAATGTATTGATTTGCGGTGCGACGGCGTTGCATTTTCTCAGCGATGTGACGCAAGTCGTGAAAATCCGCGTGCGCACGACGATGGCGCTGCGGGTACGGCGCATTATGGCCTGTATGGGAACCGATGAACCGGAATTGGCGCTGGGGAAAATTCTGCAAAGCGACCAACGCCAATCGGAAAGTTTAAAGCAGATGTTCGGCATCGACGATCCGGAAAATCCGACGCTGTACGATTCGGTCATCGATACCGGCCGCGAGCCGGCGGAAACCTGTGCGATGCAAATTGTCAGATTGGCGACGCGTCCTGGCGAAATCGGGACGCTCACCCGCTGGGCGAAGTTTGACGCGATGCTCGAGCAAGTGCGGCAAGCGAGTGCGGCGTTGAACGGTCAATCGCGCGACGATGGCGCGGAAACAAAAAACGGCGCTTCCTGAAAGCGTCTTTTCAGGAAGCCGGCATAGCGCCTATACTATGGCGTAGCCGAACTTTGGGAGATAGGCTTGCAATGAACGCTGCTGCAGGAATCAGCCGGTGAAACGGGCGACGGTCGTCGCCCATATTCGGCATCTATGCTGCCTCGGCTTGGGCGCGGAGGCGATTATGCCTGCGCTGCTGAAATCGCTGCACGATTTGGTCGCGTCGGATTCCAACGCGTTTTTCTGGGTCGACGAGTTTGACGAAATCACCAATTTTTGCGCCGAGAAAATACTGCCGGCGGAAGTGATGCGCTTATATTTTCGCGAATTCTACGATCATCAAGACGGCGGCTTTCGCAGCACTATCCGGCAAACCGCGCAGCGCGATCACGGCATAGACCGGACAACGCGCGAATCGAGCTTTTATCAAAGTGATTATTACAATTTAGTCTGGCGCGAGCACTTAAACGCCCACCACGTGATGTATGCGGTGGTTCACGAGCAAGGCAGGCGTTTGGGTCAACTAAGTCTTTATCGCACCACAAAAGATAAGGGTTTTACCCAGGCCGAAGAAGAGCTACTTTCGCAGGTTACGCACTACATCGCGCACGTCGTTGCTGCCGGCCCGAAAACCAACGGCAAGCATGTCGATTATTTCGACACCAAACGCATCGGCATGATTATTCTGAATGCGCGTGGCGAGACACAACACCTGTCGGAAGAAGGTAAGCGGCTGTTATTTCTCGCCAGTTATTCGACGGTCTCGCGCCAGTCGCTCATGACTAGCGAGAACGATCCGGTCCCAGCGGCGCTGAAGCAAATCACGCAGCATCTTCAAGATATTTTCAGCGGCAAAGATGCACCACCGCCGGTTTGGCATATCGAGAATGCCTGGGGACGCTTTGCTTTCCGCGCGTTTTGGCTGGACGCGGAATGCGGCGTGGATCAGGGGTTAATTGGCGTAACCGTTCAGCAGCAAGAATTATTGCCGCTCAAATTACTCGGTCAGTTGGAAAATTTGGGATTGTCGGACAAACAAAAACACGTTATTTTAATGCTGGCCGATGGCGCGTCCTATGGCGAGATCGCGGCGCAGATGAACATTTCAAGCAACACCGCGAGCTACCACGTCCGGCAGATTTATGAACGCATGTCGGTTCACAGCCGCAATGATTTGCTCAGTAAAGTGTTGCTCGGTACGATCGATCCCGCGTTCGGAAGCGGTTAGGGAAGCTCTGATTTATTTCTAGTTCTAAGCAAGACGCGACGAAATCGGAATAAATCAGCGCTTCCTTAGGGTTTTTCAACGATTCCCGGAGCAGACGATTCCTGGACTTCGGTCGCTTTGCTCTTGTTCATCATGCTCGCGAGCACGATGCCAACCTCGTACAAAATCCAAATCGGCACTGCCAACATGAATTGTGAAATGATATCAGGCGGCGTGAACACCGCGCCGATAATGAACGCGCCGACGACCACATAGGGGCGAATCTCACGTAATTTTTCAACGGTGACGATACCCATCCGCACCAAGATAATCACCGCAACGGGTGTTTCAAACGTAACGCCGAACGCCATAAAGAGCGTCATGACGAAACTCAAATAACTATTGATATCCGTCATCATCGCTACACCTTCCGGTGTGTAACCCACGACGAATTTGAACACCATCGGGAACACCGCGAAATAGGCGAAAGCCATTCCCAGAAAGAACAGCAGCGTGCTGGTGACGATCAGCGGCATGGCAAGTTTTTTCTCGTGCTGATAAAGCCCTGGAGCAACGAACGCCCAGACCTGATACAACACAAACGGCAGCGCAACCAGAAAGGACACCATCATCGCCACTTTCATCGGTACGAAGAACGCGCCGGTGACATCGGTCGCGATCATTTGCGAGCCCGCCGGTAACTTGGCGATGAGCGGTGTTGCAAGCAAGGTGTAGAGATCGCGGGCGAAAAAGAAGCACGGCAAAAAGGCGATGCCGACCGCGATCAGCGCGCGCAACACGCGATCGCGAAGCTCAATCAAATGCGAAATAAAGGTTTCTTGTAGCTCGCTCATGGTTGCGCGAGCCGTCTAAGGAAGCTCTGTCCATCCGCCGGCAGCCAGCGGCGAGCAACACCG
>JANOGO010000353.1:0-4013 GCA_031406045.1 Pseudomonadota bacterium | reverse complement strand
ACCGGATTAATGAGTTTGCGTTACTGAAAAACCGACGACATTAATTTGTGTCATTCCCGCGAAGGCGGGAATCCATTAGGCGGTGGCTATAGGCAACTCAGCATGGATTCCCGCTTTCGCGGGAATGACATCGCGGTTTTTCAATGTTGCCACTACTAGCACTGTTCCATCCGTGCAACCTCCCTAGATCCGCTGCTGATACTTCCGATAATACGACATCACCTTCGGCACATACTTCACAGTCTCAGGGTAAGGCGGAATCTTGCGGCCGTTACGAATCACAGCGCCCTCCCCCGCATTGTAAGCAGCGACAGCGAGCTCTAAATCACCGTCAAACAATTTGATCAAGTCGCGCAAATACTGCGCACCGCCGCGAATATTTTGATTCGCATCGAACGAGTCAGCAACTTTATAACGCTCCGCCGTGGCGGGCATTAACTGCATTAAGCCAATCGCACCGCGCCGCGAAATCGCATCGGCATTGTATTGCGACTCGGCCAGAATCACTGCGTGAACGAGCGCGGGCTCAATGCCATATTTCTTGGCGACTTTGACGATTTGTTTGTTGTAAAGCTTGATCGTTCGCTGCGACACCTTCGGCATTCTCGGTTCGACGACAACGACAGTTTGCTTTTTGTCACTCGGCTTCGCCGCGGAACGTTGGAATAATTTGTAGCGCTCGTCGATCTGCGTCGTGCTCATATGAGCGCGGCCATTTTCGTCAACGAAGCCATATAAATCGGCCCACGTTAACGCGCTAAAAAATAGCAAAGCAAACAAAACTGATAAATCGCGGACCATAAATAATCTCCGTCAGAAAGCGTGTAGGCCTATGGTTGTGGATTGCGCGGTACTCGACCGGTACCGTAACCTGATTATAGTCGATTGAATATTCAGCCAACTTTAATTTTTGTGCTAGCGGACCTTCATCAGCCGCTGCTTCTCGCGCTGCCATTCGCGATCTTTCTCCGTTGCACGTTTGTCGTGTTGCTTCTTGCCTTTCGCCAGGCCGATTTCGAGCTTTATGCGGCCACGCGTGTAATGCAAATCGAGCGGCACTAAGGTGTATCCCGCACGCTCAACTTTGCCGATCAGTTTATGAATCTCTTCGCGATGCATCAGCAATTTTCGCGTGCGCGTCGGATCGGGATTGACGTGGGTCGAGGCGGTCGGCAGCGGGCTGATATGCGATCCGATCAAACACAAGCCGCCGCCCATCACGACCACGTAAGCTTCTTTCAATTGCGCGCGCGCCGCGCGAATCGCTTTAACTTCCCAGCCTTCGAGCACGAGGCCGGCTTCGTGGCGCTCTTCGATAAAGTAGTCGTAAAAGGCTTTTTTGTTTTGAGCAATGCTCATAGCGGGCGATGTTGCGAATCAGGCGCGTATTTTACCACTCGCACTTACGCTAAAATCGCTTTATGCATCGCGTCGATCAATCCGTTCTCGTTTCCCACTCGGCAGAAGATCTATTTCGGTTGGTGGATGATGTCGAAAATTATCCGCAATTTTTGCCGTGGTGCAGCGGCACAACCGTGAAGATCAAAGATGACGCCGTGACGGAAGCCGCGATTATGATTAACTTTCATGGCATCAAGCAAAGCTTCACGACGCGCAACGAAAAAATATTCCCGAGCCGCATGGACGTGAAGCTGGTCGACGGGCCGTTCAAAACGCTGCAAGGTCATTGGAATTTTCACACGCTCGACACACATGCCTGCAAAGTGGAGCTCGTGCTGGAATACGAGTTCGCCAGCAAATGGCTGGAAAAAATAGTAGGCCCGGTATTCGGCCGCATCGCCGGCTCGCTGATGGATGCCTTCGTGCGCCGCGCCGATTCGCTGCATGCCGCAAAGTAGCAAACATTTGCTCGCCATCGAAGTGGCCTATACAACGCCTGATCGCGAAATTATTATCGCGTTGCAATTGCCGCATGGCGCAACGGCAAGCGATGCTATCGATCGCTCCGGGATTTTGCAGCAAGCGCCGGAAATCGATTTAGCGAAAAACAAAATCGGTATTTACGGAAAACTTTGCGCGCCGAATCATGTTTTGCAGCAACATGATCGCGTCGAAATTTATCGTCCGCTGGTCATCGATCCGAAAGAAATTCGCCGCCTTCGCGCCGGTAAAAATTCGCTAAAAGCAAATTAGCCATCGAGCCACAACCCAATCCTGATGGGGCTCTGCGAGCATGCATCGCCACGAGACAGATGGGTATTGCCTCTTCAGGCAACGCCCTATCCGATGCTGCGTAGCAAGCTTTGCTAAAATATCAACTTTCCTAAACAATCAACCCATCCAATGTGGAAGCCCAGCGTCACCGTCGCCGCCGTCGTTGAACACAACGGCCGATTTTTATTCGTCGAGGAAGAATCTGACGGCTTGGTCGTGATCAACCAACCGGCCGGCCATCTCGATCCGAACGAATCATTGCTGCACGCAGTATCGCGCGAAGTGTTGGAGGAAACGCGTTTTCGCTTCACGCCGAAAGCGTTGGTCGGCATTTATTTGTGGCCGCATGAAACCAAGGACATTTCCTATCTGCGATTTGCGTTCACCGGCGAGATCACCGGCGAAGATAAGGATCGCGAATTGGACGTTGGCATTATTCGCCCAGTCTGGCTAACGCCGGATGAACTGCAAGCGCAAGCGGATCGCCATCGCAGCGTGATGGTCGCGCGCTGCGTGGAAGATTATTGCGCCGGCAAGCGTTATCCGTTGGATTTGCTGGCGTCATATTTTTCATGACGCGTGAGCGCGTGATCGTGGGCCTATCCGGCGGCGTCGATTCCGCCGTCGCAGCCTTGCTGCTCAAGCAACAAGGCTATGAAGTCATCGGCCTATTCATGAAAAATTGGGAAGACGATGACGACGATAAGTACTGCCCGGCCCGTGTCGATTTGGTCGACGCGGCGTCGGTCGCCGATCGCATCGGAATTGATTTGGAAGCGGTGAATTTTTCCGCCGAATATAAAGAGCGCGTGTTCTCGCTGTTCCTCGAAGAATATCAAGCGGGCCGTACGCCTAATCCCGATGTGCTGTGCAACGCCGAGATCAAATTCAAAGCCTTTCTCGATCACGCCATCAATATGGGCGCGGACTATATCGCGACCGGACATTATGCCCGGCTTGAACGAACTAATGGCTCGGTGCAATTGTTAAAAGCGCTCGATGAAAGCAAAGATCAAAGTTATTTTTTGTATCGCCTCAATCAAGCGCAGTTGAGCAAAACACTTTTCCCGCTCGGCGAATTGCGCAAAACCGAAGTGCGCGAAATCGCTCAAAAAAATAATCTGCCGAATCATGCGAAAAAAGACAGCACCGGCATTTGCTTCATCGGCGAGCGGCCGTTTCGCGAATTCTTAAATCGTTATTTGCCGAAGCAACCCGGCGCGATGCGCACCCCGGAAGGCAAACACATCGGCGAACATCAAGGCTTGATGTTCTACACCATCGGCCAGCGCCAGGGCTTAGGCATCGGCGGGCCTGGCGAGCCGTGGTTTGTTTCAGGCAAGGATATGGAGAAAAATATTCTCTATGTCGTGCAAGGTCACGATCATCCGGCGTTGCTTAAACCTAACTTAAGCGCGAGCGATCTGTCCTGGATCGTCGGCGATGCGCCGCTGAAAACAACCAGCTATGGTGCAAAGACGCGCTATCGCCAGCGTGACGCAACTTGCCGCATCGATGAAGTAGATTTGGATTCCTGCGAGGTATCGTTCGAGCAACTGCAGTGGGCGGTGACGCCCGGCCAATCGGTGGTGTTGTACGACCGGGATGTTTGTTTGGGCGGCGGAATTATTCAGTAGGCACTGCGCCGGGAGCCACATGGCCCAAGGCCAGCCCCTAGATACTGGCTCTCAGCGGTACTATTGTCGATTTGTCATTGCGAGCTGCCTGTATCGGCGCGGCCGATACTGCTCACGGACCATGAACCGCAGGGGGCTTAAACCTAACCCTACCCTCACCCCCGCCCCTCTCCCGCCGAGCGGGAGAGGGAGTAGTCCCCT
>JANOGO010000352.1:0-5288 GCA_031406045.1 Pseudomonadota bacterium | reverse complement strand
GTTCATGGAAAGGAGTCCCACGCTGCGCTTTGGGATAAACGTTTTTGCGACGAAGCAATCTCGTATTTTTCGTCGCTGAAAATACGAGATTGCTTCGTCGTTTTGCTGCTTTCCATGAAGCCAATTTGGACGATGCTTGTTTTAAGGACGGCTTGCCCCTCATAGCCCAAGGCTACCCCGCCCCCACCTCCCAATGGGGCGAGGGACTATTACCCTCTCCCGCTTTGCGGGAGAGGGTGCGGGTGGGCCTCGGCTATTTTCATCGGCCTAACCCGGTTCATGGTCCGTGAGCAGTATCGGCAGCGCCGATACAAGCAGCTCGCAATGACATATGGGTAACTCGTGGTCCATATGAGCGAAATCAAATCAAGTAACAATCGACGTCGCGGTAAAATAACAGCTCAATGAACGATCCCGCCAACCTCACTACGACCATCGCGACGCTAGGTTTTGTGCTCGCCTTCATCTTCGGCATCGTCGCGAATAAAGCGCATTTTTGCACCATGGGCGCGATCGCCGATGTCGTCCACATGGGCTCGTGGGCGCGCATGCGCATGTGGCTGCTGGCGATTGCGGTAGCGATCCTCGGTGCCAACGCCTTATCGCTGCTCGGCCTGGTGGATTTAGCGCAATCGATTTATCCGCGGTCGCGCTTTATTTGGCTCGCGCATATTGTCGGCGGAATCACGTTCGGTATCGGCATGACCCTCGCATCCGGTTGCGGCAATCGCACCTTGGTGCGTATCGGCGGCGGCAATCTGAAGTCGCTCGTGGTGCTGGCGTTCCTCGGCATTTCTGCTTATATGACTCTGAAAGGTTTGTTCGGCATGGCGCGGGTGAATTGGATTGAGCCGTTCGCGCTGGATTTCCGCGCGGCGGGTGGCCAAGATTTACCGGCTATCGGGCATTATGTTTTTGGTGTAAGCAAGCATGTTGTGCAGATCATTGTTGCCGGCGCGATTGTAATTGCTTTGCTGCTGTTCGTGTTTAAAGACCGCGATTTTCGGCGCGACACGGTTTCGGTGCTCGGTGGTGCGATCATCGGCGCGCTGGTGGCTGCCGGGTGGTACGTCACCGGACACATCGGCTACGGCGAAAATCCCGAAACATTGGAGATGGTTTTTTTCGGCACCAACACGCGCGCCGCCGAGTCGTTCTCGTTCGTCGCGCCGATTGCTTATGCGCTTGAAATCCTGATGCTGTGGAGCGACCGCTCGCTCGCCGTGACTTTCGGCATCGCGTCGATTGCCGGCGTGATTTTAGGTTCCGCTGCGTACGCTGTCGTGTCAGGCCGATTTCGCTGGGAAGGTTTTACCGATATTGCTGACATGCGCCATCACATCATCGGCGGAATCTTGATGGGCTTCGGCGGCGTGACTGGCTTGGGATGCACCATCGGCCAGGGTATCAGCGGCGTGTCGACGT
The DNA here is from genome assembly GCA_031406045.1 of Pseudomonadota bacterium. Taxonomy (GTDB): domain Bacteria; phylum Pseudomonadota; class Gammaproteobacteria; order Burkholderiales; family JALYOK01; genus JALYOK01. The sequence goes on along the minus strand of JANOGO010000352.1, from coordinate 3,863 downwards.
TGGCGTTGGGTTCGTTCCTGACGTTATTTTCCATCATCGCCGGCGCCGTACTCGCGATGAAATATCTCGCGTGGCAAACAGATCGAAAATAAAATAAGATGCAGCATCAATCGAGGGCAAAAAAATGATGAAGTTAGCAGAGGAACAACTCGCCGCGTTCGACAAAAAAGGTTACGTCGTCCTGCCCGAGTTATTCTCATCGCGTGAAGTCGAGAAAATGCGTGCCGCGCTGAGTGACGTACTCAAACTCGATCGACCGGAACTGGTGCGTGAACGGCATAGCGAATCCGTGCGCCTGGTGTATGGCGCCGATCGCTTCAACGCGACGTTCGATCGCCTGGTGCATCATCCGCGCTGGATCGGCCCGGCACGCCAGTTGCTGAAAAGCGATGTGTATCTGCATCAACTGCGCATCAATCCGAAAGCGCCGTTTGACGGTGGCGGCTGGTGGTGGCATCAGGATTACGGCACCTGGCGTTTCGAGGACGGCATGCCGTCGGCACGCGCGTTGATGATCGGCGTGTTCCTCGACGACATGAATGAATGCAACGGCCCGTTGATGGTGATTCCCGGATCGCATCGCTATGGCCACATCGACGACAGCCAACCGGATCGCGATAAATCCGGCTACACGGTGATGGACTTACCGCAATCAGTTATCGCAACATTAGTGGAAGAGGACGGCGTCGAAGCGCTGACCGGCCCGGCCGGAACGGTGTTGTTCATGCATTGCAATTTAGTGCATGGCTCAACCGGCAATATCACGCCGTCGACGCGCACCATCGCTTATCTGAATGTTAATTCCACCGAGAACGCCATCACAAAATTCGGCCGTGCGGAATATTTTGCCAATCGCGATTTTTCGCCCTTGCAAGCTTACGGTGACGATTGCTTATTACAACAGGCGGCAGCATGAAAATTAAAGCGAACGGAATCAACATCAACTATGAATTGAGCGGGCCGGACAGCGCACCGGTGGTAATGCTCAGCCATTCTCTTGCCGCATCGCTCGCCATGTGGGCGCCGCAAATGGCTGCGCTAACCGAGCGCCATCGCGTGCTGCGCTACGATTTGCGCGGCCACGGATTGAGCGACGCGCCCATTGGGCCGTACACCTTCGACATGCTCGCCGACGATGCGCTCGGTTTATTGCATGCGTTAAACATCAAGCGCTGCCATTTCGTCGGCCTTTCCATCGGTGGAATGATCGGCCAAGCGTTAGGGCTACGCGCCGCGCCGGAAATCGGCAGCCTGACGTTGTGCGCGACGTCGAGCCGCATGCCGGCGGAAATGCATAGTGTGTGGGAAGCGCGTATCGCGCAAACCCGAGCGCAAGGCGTGGGGAGTATCGCGATTGGTACGATGGAGCGCTGGTTTACACCGCCTTTTCACACAACCCATGCTGCGACCATTGCCGAAGTCGGCGCCATGATCGCCGGCACGTCAGCCGAAGGTTTCGCCGGCTGCGCCAGCGCGATCAAGACCCTCAACTTCACCGATCAATTGAAAAAGATTTCCTTGCCGACTTTGCTCATTGTCGGCCGCGACGATCCCGGCACACCGGTCGCCGCATCCGAAGTGATTCAGCGCGAAATCAAAGGCGCGGAATTGGTCGTGCTGGAAAATGCGATGCACATCTGCAACATCGAGCAGGCCGAGCCATTTAACAAAGCGCTGCTCGGCTTCCTCGATCGCCAGTGCTAGCGTAACTCTTTCAAAGAAGCCCAGGTTTCCTCCCCTTCAAGGGGAGGATTAAAGTGGGGATGGGTAAAGGCTAAGCTATGCCGAAACCCATCCCCATGGCCCAAGGCCACCCCGTCCCGGCCTTCCCCTTGAAGGGTAGGAGTTTTCGTTTCGAGACAACGATAATTTGCGATCAGATTGACTCGCGACACTGCCACCTTCCGCAGGAACGATTTTTGCGGTATCTTACAAGTAGTAAATTAATCAGGAGGCTGGGAAATGTCGTACCCGCTGGTACTGACGTTGGATATGGCAGGCTTACCGTTCCGCTGGGTCGGAATGGAAGAAGCGATCTTGTATGCCGCCCGCAACATGGTGGCGTGGTCCATCGGCAGCGAGGCAGGCGTATTTCACGGCGGCGTGTGCCGCGCAACGGGCAAGCGCTCCGAGATTTCCACCAAATGCATCATCGCCCTCAAAGGCAGCGACAAAGTCGTGCACGATTTATCGCGCCCGCCGTTGTTGAGCCGCGAAACCCTGTTCGCGCGCGATCGCCAGATTTGCGCGTACTGCGGCGGAAAATATCGCGAGCGCGAATTGTCGAAAGATCACGTCATCCCCATTTCAAAACGCGGGCGCGATAATTGGGTTAACGTCGTCACCGCCTGCCGCCCATGCAATCATCGCAAAGCCAATCGCACGCCGGAACAGGCGCGCATGGAATTGCTTTACGTGCCGTACACACCGAATCGCCACGAACATTTCATTTTGCAAAATCGCAATATTCTTGCCGATCAGATGGAATATTTGATGGCGAGCGTGCCTCGGCATAGTCGGTTGCATAGCTAAAATCCGCTAGGACATTGGCCTGAGAGCCAGTATTGGTGAGGCTTCTGGCACATCCCTCGTCATTGCGAGCTGCCTGTATCGGCGCTGCCGATACTGCTCACGGACCATGAACCGCAGGGGGCTTAAACCTAAGCCTACCCTCACAGCCCAAGGCTACCCCGAACCTCTCCCGCCGCGCGGGAGAGGAAGTAGTCCCCTCGCCCCTTCGGGGAGAGGGGTGAGGGGCAAGCCGTCGCTAGAGCAAGCGTCGGTCAAATCGAGTTCATGGAAAGGAGTGAAATGACGAAGCAATCTAATATTTCGACGGCGTAAAACACGAGATTGCGTCGTCGCAAAAAACGCTCCTTTCCATGAACCGACCTTCAAAGGTAGGGTGGATCAAGCGCAGCGGATCCACCATGGGCGAAAAAATCGGCGAACGATGTTCGCCACGGTGGATCCGCTTTGCTCGATCCACCCTACAACGCCAACGTTTACGCTGTTCATGGTCCATGAGCAGTATCGGCCGCGCCAATACAGGCAGCTCGCAATGACAAGTTAACGACTAACTTTCTAATAGCGGTTGTACTTCTCCAACGCCTTCAGCATTGATTTTTCTTCTTTGATAATCGGGATCATCTTGCTTTCCTTATCGTCGTAAAGTTTTAAAAACTCGACGACTTTGTCGGCGGCTTCTTCCGGAACAACCACGACGCCATCTAAATCGCCGACGATGTAGTCACCCGGCTTCACCATAATCCCCCCGCATTTCACCGGAATTTGTTTCGCAATACTAACGTAGCGCCCGACGGACGTTGCGGGGCTGATGGCGCGGCTGAAGATGGGGAAGCCGATTTCAGTGACTTCTTCCACGTCGCGCGCTGCACCGTCGATGACTGCGCCGGCGAGGCCGCGCACTTTCGCGGTGGTCGCCATCAGATTGCCCATGCCGGCGATTTCTAAGCCGTCTTCCAACACGTACACCAACACGCTGCCGGGCTCGGCTTCATCGAGAATTTCTAGGGCGTAGTTGCGGTAGGTGCGTTTGTCGGTGCGCAGTACTGGGCGTAGCAGGGCGGTTGCGGCGGGGCCGACGATTTTGGTTTTGAAAATCGGCTTCATGTCGTGGCTCATGAAACCGCGCTGGCCGGTGGCTTCTTCCACCGCGTCGGCGATGTTGCCGGTGCTGTTTACTTTGCTTTTTAGAATGGTGATGATTTCGTCGGGCGTTAGTTTTTTGGGTTCTTCGGCATTGGCGATTCCAGAATACACGGAAAGAGAAACGATAACGCTTAACACCCAAAGAGCTGTCATCCCCGCGAAAGCGGGGATCCATGTTAACGAATGCCACA